>NZ_JBSFBQ010000008.1:0-171608 GCF_053593015.1 Streptomyces sp. NPDC002403
GCGCGACCGGCTCGCCCGCCAGGAGCCGCAGGAAGTGCGACTTCCCCGAACCGTTCGAGCCGAGCACGGCGACCCGTTCCCCGTAGACCTCGCCGTACGTGAGGACCCGTCAGTCCCGGTCGCCGAGCATCGACTCGACGCCGGCCCGGATCTCGTCCGTCGCCAGCCCCCGGATCGTCAGGGTGGTACGGCGGCGCAGCACGTCGTCCGCCGTCTCGGCCCACTCGTGGTCCCGGGCGTAGGCGACCTGCGCCCAGATCTCCGGCGCGTCCGGGTGGATGCGCTCGGCCAGGGCCGGGTTCTCGTTCGCCATCCGGGCGATGTCGAAGGAGAGCGAGCCGTAGTGGGTGGCGAGGTGCCGGGCGGTGTCGGCCGCCATCCGCGGGCCGGGCGTGCCGCCGTCCACCAGCAGCCGGTGCGCCACCGCGTTCGGGTTGGCGATGCCGGGCAGCGGGAGCTTCTTCGGCAGGTGCGCGATCGGCTCCATGTCCTCGGCGAGCGGGTGCCCGGGGAGCGCGGCCAGCTTGTTCATCACCGTACGGCCGATGTGGCGGAACGTCGTCCACTTGCCGCCCGCGACCGACAGCATCCCGCCGCGGCCCTCGGTCACGACCGTCTCGCGCTTGGCCTTGGAAGTGTCGCCGGGGCCGCCGGGCAGCACCCGCAGACCGGCGAAGGAGTAGGTGATCAGATCGCGCGACAGCTGCTGGTCCCGGATGGAGAACGCCGCCTCGTCGAGGATCTGCGCGGTGTCCTTCTCGTTGACCGCGACGTCCGCGGGATCGCCCTCGTACTCCTCGTCCGTCGTGCCGAGCAGCAGCATGTCCTCCCACGGCAGGGCGAAGGTGATGCGGTACTTGTCGATCGGGGTGGCGAGCGCCGCCTTCCAGGGGCGGGTGCGCTTCAGGACGAGGTGCGCGCCCTTGGACAGACGTATGGACGGCGCCGCGTTCGGGTCCTCCATCTTCCGCAGGTGGTCGACCCACGGTCCGGTGGCGTTCAGCACGAGCCGGGCGGTGACGCCGAACTCCGTGCCGTCCGTGCGGTCCTCCAGCTCGGCGCCGGTCACCCGGCCCTTGGTGAACCGCAGACCGGTCACCGCCGCGTGGTTGAGGACGACCGCGCCCGCGTCGACGGCCGCGCGGACCGTCATCAGTGCCATCCGGGCGTCGTTCATCTGGTCGTCGCCGTACACCGCGACGGCCTTCAGATTGTCCGTACGCAGCTCGGGCACATCGCGCCGTGCCTTCGCCGGGCTGATCACATGGCCGACGCCGTCACCGAACGCGGACAGCGCCGAGTACGCGAACACACCCGCGCCCAGCTTGGCCGCGCCGTGCGGCCCGCCCTTGTAGACGGGCAGGTAGAAGGTGAGCGGGTTGGCGAGGTGCGGGGCCACCTGACGGGACACCGCACGTCGCTCGAAGTGGTTCTCCGCGACCAGCTTCACCGCTCCGGTCTGCAGGTAGCGCAGGCCGCCGTGGAGCAGCTTGGAGGAGGCGGAGGAGGTGGCGCCGGCGAAGTCGCCGGCGTCCACCAGGGCCACCCGCAGCCCGGACTGCGCGGCGTGCCAGGCGGTGGAGATGCCCAGGATGCCGCCACCGATCACCAGGAGGTCGTACGTCGCCTTGGAGAGCTGCTCCCGAGTCTCGGCGCGGCTCGGAAGGGAGCCGGAGGCCGGGTGCGTCCCGAGGGCCGGGACGCTCTGCAGGGTGGTCATGTCGATTACTCCTCGTCTTCGATCCAGCCCATGGTCCGTTCCACGGCCTTGAGCCAGCTCTTGTACTCGCGGTCGCGGGTGTCCGCGTCCATGCGGGGGGTCCACTCGGCGGCCCGGCGCCAGTTGGCGCGCAGCGCGTCGGTGTCCGGCCAGAAACCGACGGCGAGACCGGCGGCGTAGGCGGCGCCGAGGCAGGTCGTCTCGGCGACCATCGGCCGCACCACGGGTGCGTCCAGGAAGTCGGCGAGCGTCTGCATCAGCAGGTTGTTGGAGGTCATGCCGCCGTCGACCTTGAGGGCGGTCAGCTCGACCCCCGAGTCCTTGGTCATGGCGTCGGTGATCTCGCGGGTCTGCCAGGCGGTGGCCTCCAGGACGGCACGGGCGATGTGCGCCTTGGTGACGTACCGGGTCAGACCGGCGATGACGCCGCGGGCGTCGGAGCGCCAGTACGGGGCGAACAGGCCGGAGAACGCGGGCACGAAGTACGCGCCGCCGTTGTCCTCGACCGACAGGGCCAGGGTCTCGATCTCGGCCGCCGACTTGATCAGGCCCATCTGGTCACGCATCCACTGCACCAGCGAACCGGTGACGGCGATGGAGCCCTCCAGGGCGTAGACCGGCTTCTGGTCGCCGATCCGGTACCCGACGGTCGTCAGCAGTCCGTTGTACGAGTTGACGGGCGTCTCACCGGTGTTCATCAGCATGAAGGTGCCGGTGCCGTACGTGGACTTGGCCTCGCCCTCGGAGAAGCAGGTCTGGCCGAAGAGGGCCGCCTGCTGGTCACCGAGCGCGGACGCCACGGGGACCCCGTCGAGCACGCCGCCCTTGGCGGTCCCGTACACCTCGGCGGAGGAACGGATCTCGGGGAGCACGGCGGCCGGGATCTCCATCGACTGGAGGATCCGCTCGTCCCACTGCATCTCGTGCAGGTTCATCAGGAGCGTGCGCGAGGCGTTGGTGACGTCGGTGACATGGACGCCGCCGTCGGTGCCGCCGGTCAGGTTCCAGATGACCCAGGAGTCCATGGTGCCGAAGAGGATGTCGCCGCGCTCGGCGCGCTCGCGCAGCCCCTCGACGTTGTCGAGCAGCCAGCGGACCTTGGGGCCGGCGAAGTACGAGGCGAGCGGCAGACCGGTCTCGCGGCGGAAGCGGTCCTGGCCGACGTTGCGGCCGAGCTCCTTGCAGAGCGCGTCCGTCCGGGTGTCCTGCCAGACGAGGGCGTTGTGGACGGGCTCACCGGTGTTCTTGTCCCAGAGCAGTGTGGTCTCGCGCTGGTTGGTGATGCCGATCGCCTTCACGTCGGCGGCGGTGATGCCGGCCTTGACGATGGCGCCGGCCACGACCTCCTGGACGTTCTCCCAGATCTCGGTCGCGTCGTGCTCGACCCAGCCCGGCTTCGGGAAGATCTGTTCGTGCTCCTTCTGGTCGACGGAGACGATCCGGCCGTCCTTGTCGAAGACGATGCAGCGGCTGGAGGTGGTGCCCTGGTCGATGGCCGCGATGAACGGGCCGGTGGTGTGTGCGTCGGTCACGGTGTGCTCCCGGAGGTCTGTGTGGTCGTGAGGGTTACGGCTCTGGGCGCCGCGGCTCAGGCGAAGGCGACGTTGTAGAGCCCGCCCGCGATCGCGCCGCCGATGAGCGGTCCGGCGACCGGGATCCAGGCGTAGCCCCAGTCGGAACCGCCCTTGTTCGGCAACGGCAGCAGCGCGTGCACGATACGCGGGCCGAGGTCGCGGACCGGGTTGATCGCGTAGCCCGTCGGACCGCCGAGCGAGAGACCGATACCGACGACCACCAGAGCGGTGACCAGCGCGCCGAGCGTGCCCAGGCCGTTGCCCTCGTTGTTGAGGCCCTGGGTGAGGATCGCGAGGACGAGCACGACGGTGGCGATGATCTCCGTGACCAGGTTCTGCACGGCGTGGCGGATCTCGGGGCCGGTGGAGAAGATGCCCAGCACCGGGCCGGCCTTCGGGGCGGACGCCTCGTCGACCATGCCCTCGTCACCCGTGTGGGCGGCCAGGATCTCCGGATCGGTGAGATGCGCCCGGAACTGTCCGTAGTAGGTCAGCCAGACCAGCACCGCGCCGATCATCGCGCCGAACAGCTGGGAAACGAGGTACAGCGGTACGTCGCTCCACTTGGTGCCGCCCTCGATCGCGAGGCCGATCGTGACCGCCGGATTGAGATGCGCGCCCGAAACGCCGCCGGCCAGATACGCGCCGGTCAGCACGGCGAAACCCCACCCGAAGGTGATGGCCAGCCAGCCGGCGTTCTGCGCCTTGGAGCGCTTGAGAGTGACGGCGGCACAGACACCGCCGCCGAGCAGGATGAGTACGGCGGTACCTATGGTCTCGCCGATGAAGATGTCGGAGCTGGACACCCGCGACTCCTTTGTCCTTCGTCCAGGGAAGCCGAACCCCGGGTCACTCCGGTGGTCCGCGCCCTCGTGCGAGGGCGTTTCCGGCCCTTGACGCTGTCACACCCTAACGCTTGTTTCCGTTTGGTGTTCGACAATGCCGACCGATGAACGGCAATGCTTCCCCCAGGTGAATCAGGCGTCAAGGGTTGTGTGGCCTATAACTCGATCGTTACCGGCACCGGTCCGCCGCGGCGGTCAGAACCGTCCGGCGCCCAGGTCCCTGGAGACCGCCCGGGCGCAGTCGCGCACCGCGGCGATCAGCTCGGGGCGCAGCTCCCCGTCCGCGCAGACCCGCTCCACGGCGCCGGTCACGGCCACCGCGCCGACCGGCATCCGCCGCCGGTCGTGGATCGGGGCGGCCACCGCGGCCACGCCCTCCCAGGTCTCCTCCACGTCGGCCGCCCAGCCGCGCGCCCGGATCAGGTCGAGCATCGTCTCGAACTCCTCCGCGTCGGTGACGGTGCGCGGGGTGAAGGGCTGCCGCTCGGCCTCCATGGCCTCGGTGTGCGCCACCGGGTCGTACGCCGAGAGCACCTTGCCCAGGGCCGTGGAGTGCAGCGGCTGCATGGCCCCGACCTCCAGGACCTGGCGGCTGTCGTCGGGGCGGAAGACGTGGTGGACGATGAGGACGCCCTGCTGGTGCAGCACGCCGAGATGGGTGCTCTCGCCGCTGGAGCGGGCCAGGTCGTCCGTCCAGACCAGCGCGCGGGCCCGCAGCTCGTGGACGTCCAGATAGCTGTTGCCCAGGCGGAGCAGCTCGGCGCCCAGCTGATAGCGGCCGGACGCGGCGTCCTGCTCGACGAAACCCTCGTGCTGGAGCGTGCGCAGGATGCCGTGTGCGGTGCCCTTGGCCAGGCCCAGTGAAGAGGCGATGTCGGACAGTCCCAGCCGACGCTCGCCACCTGCCAGCAGACGCAGCATCGCCGCCGCCCGCTCCAGCGACTGGATGTTCTTGGCCATCGCGCCGTACTCCTCCACCTCGGTTCGACAATGCTGAACACTATCGGTCGATGCCGACCCCCGCTCGATCGCGCGGCAAAACCGCGACACCGCTGCGAACCGGACATCCCCCCGCACAGCATGCAGTCCGCTCCGTGGGACGGAGTGACGGCCCCGGGCGTCGCCCGGCTAGGCTGGCCTGGTGCGCCTTCCACCGAAGACGCAAAGCCGACAGCCGTCGCATCCCAGGGAGTACATCCATGGCCTCGTCGCCGACCCCTTCCGCCGACAGCCGGAACCGAGCCGAAGCCCTCCGCGAGGCGCTCGCCACCCGGGTGGTGGTGGCCGACGGTGCCATGGGCACCATGCTCCAGGCGCAGGACCCGAGCCTCGAGGACTTCCAGGACCTCGAGGGCTGCAACGAGATCCTGAACGTCACCCGCCCCGACATCGTGCGCTCGGTGCACGAGGAGTACTTCGCCGTCGGCGTGGACTGCGTCGAGACGAACACCTTCGGCGCCAACCTGGCGGCCCTGGGCGAGTACGACATTCCCGAGCGGGTCTTCGAGCTCTCCGAGTCCGGCGCGCGCATCGCCCGCGAGGTCGCCGACGAGTTCACCGCCTCCACCGGACAGCAGCGCTGGGTGCTCGGCTCGATGGGCCCGGGCACGAAGCTGCCGACGCTGGGCCACGCCCCGTACACCAAGCTCCGCGACGCCTACCAGCAGAACGCCGAGGGCATGATCGCCGGCGGCGCCGACGCCCTCCTGGTCGAGACCACCCAGGACCTGCTCCAGACCAAGGCCTCCGTCATCGGCGCCCGCCGCGCCCTGGAGGCCACCGGGGCCAACCTCCCGGTGATCTGCTCCGTCACCGTCGAGACGACCGGCACCATGCTGCTCGGCTCCGAGATCGGCGCGGCGCTCACCGCCCTGGAGCCCCTGGGCATCGACCTCATCGGCCTGAACTGTGCCACCGGCCCGGCCGAGATGAGCGAGCACCTGCGCTACCTCGCCCGGCACTCCCGCATCCCGCTCTCCTGCATGCCCAACGCCGGCCTCCCCGTGCTCGGCAAGGACGGCGCGCACTACCCGCTGTCCCCGGCCGAGCTCGCCGACGCCCAGGAGACCTTCGTCCAGGAGTACGGCCTCTCGCTGGTCGGCGGCTGCTGCGGCACGACCCCGGAGCACCTGCGCCAGGTCGTCGAGCGGGTCCGCGGCGCGGCCGTCACCCCCCGTACCCCGCGCCCCGAGCCGGGTGCCGCCTCCCTCTACCAGACCGTCCCGTTCCGCCAGGACACCTCGTACCTCGCGATCGGTGAGCGTACGAACGCCAACGGGTCCAAGAAGTTCCGCGAGGCCATGCTCGAAGCCCGCTGGGACGACTGCGTGGAGATGGCCCGCGACCAGATCCGCGAGGGCGCGCACATGCTCGACCTCTGCGTCGACTACGTGGGCCGCGACGGCGTGGCGGACATGGAGGAGCTGGCCGGCCGGTTCGCCACCGCGTCCACCCTGCCCATCGTGCTGGACTCGACGGAGCTGCCCGTACTGCGGGCCGGTCTGGAGAAGCTGGGCGGCCGTGCCGTCCTGAACTCGGTCAACTACGAGGACGGCGACGGTCCCGAGTCCCGGTTCGCCAAGGTCACCGCGCTGGCCGTGGAGCACGGCGCCGCGCTGATCGCGCTGACCATCGACGAGGAGGGCCAGGCCCGTACCGTCGAACACAAGGTCGCCGTGGCCGAGCGGCTGATCGCGGACCTGACCGGCAACTGGGGCATCCAGGAGTCGGACATCCTCATCGACACCCTGACCTTCACCATCTGCACCGGCCAGGAGGAGTCCCGGGGCGACGGCATCGCCACCATCGAGGCGATCCGCGAGCTGAAGAAGCGCCACCCCGAGGTGCAGACCACGCTCGGCCTGTCCAACATCTCCTTCGGCCTCAACCCGGCCGCCCGTGTCGTGCTGAACTCCGTCTTCCTCGACGAGTGCGTCAAGGCCGGCCTCGACTCCGCGATCGTGCACGCCTCCAAGATCCTGCCGATCGCCCGCCTGGAGGAGGAGCAGGTCAAGGTCGCCCTCGACCTGATCCACGACCGCCGCGCCGAGGGCTACGACCCGCTCCAGAAGCTCATGGAGCTCTTCGAGGGCGTCAGCACGAAGTCCATGAAGGCGGGCAAGGCCGAGGAACTCCTCGCGCTGCCCCTCGAGGAGCGACTCCGGCGCCGCATCATCGACGGTGAGAAGAACGGCCTGGAGAACGACCTCGACGAGGCACTGCGGACCCGCCCGGCCCTCGACATCGTCAACGACACCCTCCTGGAGGGCATGAAGGTCGTCGGCGAGCTCTTCGGCTCCGGCCAGATGCAGCTGCCCTTCGTCCTCCAGTCCGCCGAGGTCATGAAGACCGCGGTGGCGTACCTCGAACCGCACATGGAGAAGTCCGACGCCGAGGGCAAGGGCACCATCGTCCTGGCCACGGTCCGCGGCGACGTCCACGACATCGGCAAGAACCTCGTCGACATCATCCTGTCCAACAACGGCTACAACGTCGTCAACCTCGGCATCAAGCAGCCCGTCTCCGCCATCCTGGAGGCCGCCGAGGAACACCGGGCCGACGTCATCGGGATGTCCGGACTCCTGGTCAAGTCCACCGTGATCATGAAGGAGAACCTGGAGGAGCTGAACCAGCGCAAGCTGGCCGCCGACTTCCCCGTCATCCTCGGCGGCGCCGCCCTCACCCGGGCCTACGTCGAGCAGGACCTCCACGAGATCTACGAGGGCGAGGTCCGCTACGCCCGCGACGCGTTCGAGGGGCTGCGCCTGATGGACGCGCTGATCGCGGTCAAGCGCGGTGTCCCGGGTGCGGTCCTGCCCGAGCTGAAGCAGCGCCGGGTGCCCAAGCGGGACACCGCGGTCCTGGAGGTCGACGAGCCGCAGGAGGGCGTCCGCTCCGACGTCGCCGTCGACAACCCGGTCCCCGAGCCGCCCTTCTGGGGCACCCGGGTCGTCAAGGGCATCCAGCTCAAGGAGTACGCGTCCTGGCTCGACGAGGGCGCCCTCTTCAAGGGCCAGTGGGGGCTGAAGCAGGCCCGCGCCGGCGACGGACCGACGTACGAGGAGCTGGTGGAGACCGAGGGCCGCCCGCACCTGCGCGGCTGGCTCGACAAGCTCCACACCGAGAACCTCCTGGAAGCCGCCGTCGTCTACGGCTACTTCCCGTGCGTGTCCAAGGGCGACGACCTGATCCTGCTCCACGAGGACGGCTCCGAGCGGACCCGCTTCACCTTCCCGCGCCAGCGCCGCGGCCGCCGTCTCTGCCTCGCGGACTTCTTCCGCCCCGAGGAGTCCGGCGAGAAGGACGTGATCGGTCTCCAGGTCGTCACCGTCGGCTCGAAGATCGGCGGCGAGACCGCGAAGCTCTTCGAGGCCAACTCCTACCGCGACTACCTGGAGCTGCACGGCCTGTCCGTACAGCTGGCCGAGGCCCTCGCCGAGTACTGGCACGCCCGGGTCCGCTCGGAGCTGGGATTCGGCGGCGAGGACCCGGCCGATGTCGAGGACATGTTCGCGCTGAAGTACCGGGGGGCGCGGTTCTCCCTCGGCTACGGCGCCTGCCCCGACCTGGAGGACCGGGCGAAGATCGCCGAGCTGCTCCAGCCGGAGCGGATCGGGGTGCACCTCTCGGAGGAATTCCAGCTGCACCCGGAGCAGTCCACCGACGCGATCGTCATCCACCACCCGGAGGCGAAGTACTTCAACGCGCGGTAAGACGCCGTTCAACGCGTGGTAGCAGCACAAGTCGTACACTTGTCGGTCCAGTGCAGGCCGGTCGCCCCTTCCCACGGGAATTGGCGGCCGGCCTTCTCGTCCCTTACGGAAGGTGTGCCGGATGACCAGCACGGTATCCGCGTCCTTGACCCGCACGGCCGAAGGCGCCGCGCTCCAGGCCGTCCTGCTCGACATGGACGGCACCCTCGTCGACACCGAGGGCTTCTGGTGGGACGCGGAGGTGGAGGTCTTCGCCGAGCTCGGGCACCGGCTCGACGAGGCATGGCGGGACGTGGTGGTCGGCGGGCCGATGACCCGCAGCGCGGGCTACCTGATGGACGTCACCGGCGCGGACATCACCCTCGACGAACTCACCGTCCTGCTCAACGACCGCTTCGAGAAGCGCATCGGCCGCGGTGTACCGCTGATGCCGGGCGCGGAACGGCTGCTGGCCGAGCTGGCCAGGCACGAGATTCCCACGGCCCTGGTCTCCGCCTCGCACCGGCGGATCATCGACCGGGTGCTGGACTCGGTGGGCCGTCACCACTTCGCCCTCACCGTCGCGGGCGACGAGGTCACCCGCACGAAGCCGCACCCGGAGCCCTATCTCACCGCCGCCTCCGGCTTCGGCGCGGCCCCCGAGTGCTGCGCGGTGATCGAGGACACCGCGACCGGTGTCGCGGCCGCGGAGGCGGCGGGCTGCCGGGTGGTCGCCGTACCGTCCGTCGCCCCCATCGCCCCCGCGTCCGGCCGGGTGGTCGTGCGTTCCCTCGAAGAAGTCGATCTCGCCTTTCTCCGGCGCCTGGTCACGGGAAAGCGGTGATCCGGGTACCGAGAGTGTTTCTGTGAATAAACAGAAAAGCTCCCGGTGGTGGATGGTGTATTTCCTGTCGCGCGCACGTGTGGGCGGGTCGGGTGAGAGGTAAAGGATTCGAACAGGCCGTTGCGTGAGCTTTCTCACCCGAATGTGCCTCGGATTGCTTTCGAGATCGCCCGACATGTCCGTTCCAAGGTGTCGATGCGTCCTGTTTCATGTGGATATCGGCGAATCCCTTTCGGCGGGTGAAAACGGCGCGCCGCTCATTCCGATCACCATCCGATTACGCACCGGAAGTTCTTCGGTCCGGCATTCCCTGCGGCGCCCACTAATGTCGCTTTCTCCATGCCCGGATGAGGGAGAGCGTTCAGGATGAACCGCAAGACTCTGGTGCTGCCGGCCGTCGTCGGCCTGCTCGCACCCGTACTCGCCGCCTGCGGCGCGTCGGGTGACGGGAGCGATGGCCGGGCCGCCATCGTTGTCGGCACCACGGACCAGTTCGTCGCCTCGAAGGGCAACCCCGCGCCGCTCGATCCCGCCATCGGCTACGAAGCCGGTGTGTGGAACGTCCTCCGGCAGACCGTACAGACCCTGGTGCACGTACCGCGCGGCGGCGGCGAGCCGGTTCCCGAGGCCGCCGAGAGCTGCACCTTCACGGACACGCAGAACGAGAGCTACCGCTGCAAGCTGCGCAGCGGTCTGAAGTTCTCCGACGGCAAGGCCGTCACCGCCGACGACGTGAAGTACTCCATCGACCGCGTCATCCGCATCCATGCCCCCAACGGGCCCGTCGCCCTGCTCGACAACATCGACACGGTCGAGACACAGGGCGAGAGGGAGATCATCTTCCATCTGCGCGCGCCGGACGCCACGTTCCCGTACAAGCTCGCCACCCCGGTCGCCGGGATCGTGCCGCGGAGCCGGTACGCGGCGAAGTCCGCGCGTACCGGATTCCAGGTGGACGGCTCCGGCCCGTACACCATGAAGCCGGAGGTCGAGCACGACCAGGTCGTCAAGGTGGTCTTCACCAGGAACCCTCATTACAAGGGGGATCTCAAGGTGCGGAACGAGAAGGTCGAGCTGGACGTCTTCCCGGACCCGAAGGCCATGGGCAAGGCCCTCGACAGCCAGAGGATCGACATGATGACCCGCAGCATGTCGCCCGAGCAGTCCCAGCAGATGCTCGAACATCCCGAGGACGGGATCAAGCTCACCGAGATGCCCGGCCTCGCCATCCACTTCCTGGGCTTCAATACCGACGACCCGGCCGTCAAGAACAAGGCCGTCCGCCAGGCCATGGCCCAGATCATCGACCGCGGCGAAATCGCGAGCAAGGTGTACGGCACCACCGCCGAGCCGCTGTACTCACTGATCCCGTCCGGAATCACCGCGCACGCCAACTCGTTCTACAACAAGTACAGCGAACCCAGCGCCAGGAAGGCCGCGGCGATCCTGGACGCCGCGGGCGTCGACACCCCGGTGAGACTCACACTCCACTACCCGACCGACCGCGTAGGCGCCGGCACCGCCGCCGAGTTCAATACCCTCAAGAAGCAGTTCGACGACACCGGACTGTTCGACGTCTCCGTCCAGGGGACCCCGTGGGCCGAATACCGCCCGGCACAGCTGCGCGGCGACTACGCCGTCTACGGCATGGGCTGGTTCCCCGACTTCCCGGACCCCGACAACTTCATGGCGCCGTTCCTCGACCGGAACAACTTCCTCAACTCGCCCTACACGTCGGCCCCGGCGCAGAAGACACTCATCCCGCAGTCCCGCCGCGAGACCGATCGCAGCGCCGCGGCCAAGACCTTCCAGCGGCTCCAGGACATCGTCGCCACGGACGTGCCCGTACTGCCGATCTGGCAGGGCAAGCAGTACGCCGCCTCGCGCGACGGCCTCACCGGCGTCGAATGGGCGGTCAACTCCTCCGCCGACCTCCACCTGTGGGAGCTGGCGAAGGACGCCCGCTGAGCCCGGACGGCACCCGGGTACGGGCGAGGAACCCCCGCCCGTACCGAGCCGGGTCACTGGGCGCCGGGGCGCACCAGGCCGCTCTCGTACGCGTAGACGGCGGCCTGCACGCGGTCGCGCAGACCGAGCTTGGTCAGCACATGGCCGACATGCGTCTTGACCGTCGTCTCGCTGACGAACAGATCCGCGGCGATCTCTGCGTTCGACAGACCGCGGGCCACCAGCTTCAGCACCTCGACCTCGCGGTCGGTCAGCGTGTGCAGGGTGTCGGGCACCGGCTCCTCGCCGGACGGCAGATGGTCCGCGTACTTGTCGAGCAGCCTGCGGGTGATGCTCGGCGCGAGCATCGCCTCGCCCGCCGCGACCACCCGGATGGCCTGCACCAGCTCATTGGCCGGAGCGTCCTTCAGCAGGAAGCCGCTGGCACCGGCGCGCAAGGCCTCCACCACGTACTCGTCGAGGTCGAACGTGGTCAGCACCAGCACCTTCGCGGGGCCGTCGCGGCCCGGCCCGGTGATCTGGCGCGTCGCCTCGACGCCGTCCATCCGCGGCATGCGGATGTCCATCAGCACCACATCGGGCTGCAGCGCCCGTACCTGGTCGAGAGCCTGGAGACCGTCACCGGCCTCGCCCACCACCGCCAGGTCGCCCTCCGCCTCCAGAATCATCCGGAAGCCGGTGCGCAGCAGCGGTTGGTCGTCGACCAGTAGGACGCGGATAGCCACAGGGTCTCCTTCACGGTCCTTCGGGGGCCACAGGCCGGCCGGCCTCAGCATGGACCGGATCCATTCTGCCCTGCGCATCCTGCCCCGGATCCGCCGGGCGGACCGTCAACGGATAGACCGGGGGAGTACCACCGAATTCGGGACAGACCGACTGGTGGTCGCACCAGCCGCAGAGCTTCGTCGGCCGGGGCCGCCACTCGCCCGTCTCCGTGGCCAGCCGGATCGCGTCCCACAGCGCCAGCAGCTTGCGCTCGACCCGCTCCAGGTCCGCCACCACCGGGTCGTACGTCAGGATGTCCCCGCTGCCGAGGTAGACCAGCTGGAGCCGGCGCGGCACCACGCCCTTCAGCCGCCAGATCACCAGGGCGTAGAACTTCATCTGGAAGAGCGCGCCCTCCGCGTACTCCGGGCGCGGTGCCTTCCCCGTCTTGTAGTCGACGATCCGGACCTCGCCCGTCGGCGCCACGTCGATCCGGTCGATCACCCCGCGCAGGCGCAGCCCCGACTCCAGCTCCGTCTCGACGAAGAGCTCCCGCTCCGCGGGTTCGAGGCGCGTCGGATCCTCCAGCGAGAACCACCGCTCCACCAGGCCCGCCGCCTCCGAGAGCCAGCGCGCGAGCCGCTCGCCCCCGGCATCCTCGGCGAACAGCTCCGACAGCTCCGGCTTCGACTCCAGCAGCCGGTCCCACTGGGCGGGGACCAGCGCCGTGGCCCGGCCCGCCGTGCGCTCCACCGCGGGGTTGTCGAAGAGCCGCTCCAGCACCGCATGCACCAGCGTGCCCCGGGTAGCCGCCTCACTGGGCTTCTCCGGCAGTCTGTCGATGACCCGGAAGCGGTACAGCAGCGGACACTGCATGAAATCGCTCGCCCGCGACGGCGACAGGGACGAAGGCGGCTGAGCGGGCCGCGGCAGGGTGGTCATGTCGAAGACCCTACGGCCCGCCACCGACAGCGGGCGGCATACCATCGACCACACAGCCTCGAACACTGCATGATCGTGCCGTACGGCACCGACCGAAGGGACCCCGTGGACGAGAGCGGCGACAGCGGGCGGCCGCAGCCGGGCGCAGGGGGAACGCCCCCCGGCACCGGCCCCGGCAAGGGCGAACCGCAGCGCCCCGAAGAGCCCGGAGGCGGCCTTCTCATGGGCCGTCCGTTCGGTGTGCCTGTGTATGTCGCGCCCAGCTGGTTCCTGGTGGCCGCGCTGATCACCTGGGTCTTCGGCGGCCAGCTCAACCAAGTGCTGCCCGAGCTCGGCACGGCGCGCTATCTGGTCTCCCTCTTCTTCGCGATCGCCTTCTACGCCTCCGTGCTCGTCCACGAACTCGCCCACACCGTCGTGGCGCTGCGCTACAAGCTGCCGGTGCGCCGCATCCAGCTCCAGTTCTTCGGCGGCGTCTCCGAGATCGAGAAGGAGTCCGAGACCCCGGGCCGCGAATTCATGCTCGCGTTCGTGGGACCGCTGCTCTCCCTGGTGCTCGCGGGCGTGTTCTACGTCGGGATGAAGTTCGTCGCCCCCGGCACCGTGCCCGGTGTCCTGCTCGCCGGACTGATGATCTCCAACCTGCTGGTGGCCGCCTTCAACCTCCTCCCCGGCCTCCCGCTGGACGGCGGGCGGATGCTCCGCGCCGTCGTCTGGAAGATCACCGGGCGCCCGATGAGCGGCACCGTCGCCGCCGCCTGGGTCGGCCGCGCCCTCGCCGTCATCACCCTGATCGGTCTGCCGCTGCTCACCCACACCGGGACCTTCGGCAACGACCCCGGCGAGCTCAGCGGCATGGACACCATCACCGACGCGCTGCTCGCCGCCATCCTCGCCGCGATCATCTGGACCGGAGCGGGCAACAGCCTGCGCATGGCCCGCCTGCGCGAACACCTCCCCGAGCTGCGCGCCCGCACCCTCACCCGGCGCGCCGTCCCGGTGGAGTCCGCCACCCCCCTCTCCGAGGCCCTGCGCCGGGCCAACGAGGCGGGGGCCCGCGCCCTCGTCGTCGTCGACGGACACGGCGAGCCCAAGGGCATCGTCCGGGAGGCGGCCATCGTCGGGGTGCCGGAGCACCGCCGCCCCTGGGTGGCCGTCAGCGGCCTCGCCCAGGACCTCACCGAGGGCATGAAGGTCTCCGCCGAGCTGTCCGGCGAGGCGCTCCTGGACCGGCTCAAGGCCAGCCCGGCCACCGAGTACCTCGTCCTGGAGGAGACCGGCGAGATCTACGGCGTCCTCTCCACCGCCGACGTCGAACGGGCGTTCGTCGCCGCCCTGGCCAGGCCGGCCGCCTGACCGCCGGGGCCCGCCCAGGGCTCGCGGTCGGCGCCCCGGGAATCACCGGTACGCTGGTCACATGTCTGAACCGACCGGTGCCGCCCGCCGACGCGGGCCCTTCAAGGTCGGGGACCAGGTCCAGCTCACCGATCCCAAGGGACGCCACTACACCTTCACGCTCGAAGCCGGAAAGAACTTCCACACCCACAAGGGTTCTTTCCCGCACGACGAGCTGATCGGTGCTCCCGAGGGCAGTGTTGTCCGGACCACGGGAAACGTCGCCTATCTCGCGCTGCGCCCGCTGCTCCCCGACTATGTCCTGTCCATGCCCCGCGGCGCCGCCGTGGTCTACCCCAAGGACGCGGGGCAGATCCTGGCCTTCGCCGACATCTTCCCCGGCGCCCGCGTCGTGGAGGCCGGTGTCGGCTCCGGCTCGCTCTCCACCTTCCTGCTGCGCGCCATCGGCGACCAGGGCATGCTGCACTCCTACGAGCGCCGCGAGGACTTCGCCGAGATCGCCCAGCAGAACGTGGAGCGCTACTTCGGCGAGCCGCACCCGGCCTGGCAGCTCACCGTCGGCGACCTCCAGGACAACCTCTCGGACACCGACGTCGACCGCGTCATCCTGGACATGCTCGCCCCCTGGGAGTGCCTGGAGGCCGTCTCCAAGGCCCTGGTGCCCGGCGGCATCCTCTGCGCGTACGTCGCCACCACCACCCAGCTCGCCCGGACCGTCGAGTCCATCCGCGAGATCGGCTGCTTCGCCGAGCCGCAGCCCTGGGAATCGATGATCCGCAACTGGCACGTCGAGGGCCTGGCCGTCCGCCCGGATCACCGCATGATCGGCCACACCGGCTTCCTCGTGACCGCCCGCCGCCTGGCCGACGGTGTGGAACCCCCGCTGCGCCGCCGCCGCCCCGCCAAGGGCGCCTACGGCGAGGACTACGACGGTCCCGGCAGCCAGAGCGGCTCCTCCCGCGGCTGACCCGCGCAACGCACCGGCGCCGCCGTGGAGTTCCCGGACCGACCCGGGAACTCCACGGCGGCGCCCTTTCGTTGCCGGTACGAGGACACCGTCCCCACCGGCCGGGTCATCCGTTCCCACCCCACCGTTCCGCTGTTCCGTGAGGTGTGGCACGATGCTGGCCACCCCGCGCCACCGCAGCGGTCCCACCGGCGCCGCCGCCCATCCCGGCATCCTCGAACCACAGGAACCACAGGAGACATCCCGCGTGCAGACCTCCGAGCTTCCGGACCTCGCGCACACCGACACCAAGCCGCTGCACTGGCTCGCCACCGCGACCGCCATGGCCGCCGTCGTCGCGGCGGCCGGCCTGCTCCAGCCGGACCCCGCGGCCTCGGCCTCCGCCCCCCGTCGCACCACGGCGCAGCACGGCACCACGGCCGTCACCGCCCCCGACCCGGCACGGGCGGACTTCCCCCTGGAGTGCGGCGGATTCGGGACCACCGTGGCCAAGCGGGCCACCGGTGACCTGGACGGCGACGACCGCCCCGAGACCGTCGCGGTGGTCCACTGCGCGGCCGGCTCGGGTTCCCCGCCCAGCGGTGTCTACGTCCTCACACACGGAAGCGGGGCCGCACCGCGGGTCGTGGCGACCCTGGTGGACCCCGCCCAGCAGATGAGCATCGGCGATTTCACGGTGCGTGACGGAATTATTTCGGCCACTCTGTTCGGCTACTCCTCGGACACCGTGGCACGGTGCTGCCCCGACCAGCAGGAGCAGGTCACCTGGGAGTGGAAGGGCGGCGCATTCGTCCGCGCCACCCACGCCGCCCCACGTAGCGCCTGAGCGGTCACCGGGCGTGAGCGGAGGCCCGCGACCGCCGGATCAGGCGGCCTCGGGCCCGTAGACCTCGACACTGTCCGACACGCGGCGTACATGGATGCAGTCGCCCGGGCACTCCTTGGCCGAATCGACGACATCCTGGAGCAGGGGCAGCGGAACGGGCGTGGTCGCGCCCTTGTCCTGCAGGAGTTCGTCGTCCGCGCTCTTCACGTACGCCAGGCCGTCGATGTCCAGCTCGAACACCTCGGGGGCGTACTGGACGCAGATGCCGTCCCCCGTGCAGAGGTCCTGGTCGATCCAGACCTCCAGCTCCTGCGCGTCGCCACCGTTGGGAGCGTCCTGCTGCACGGTCATTTCTCCTGCCGTTCCCTGCGTATCCGAACCAAAAGAAGCCAGCCCTGACGGGTGTTGAACGGTTCGACGATACAACCGGCCGCTTTCCGATGTTGAAGGGTGGGTATTCCCCTGTCACGAGGGGGAACGCAAGGGTGAAGATCGGACACGCCCCGCAGTCTTTGTGATCTAGGGGTTTCAATCATCACCCACCCAGGTAGGGTCAGGAAGCGTCCAGCTCCCCTTGGAGGAGGTGAGGACCGTGGCAGCCCACGACGACGACATCAACCGCGGCATCCGGCCCGGGCGGGGGTCCGATGACCCAGCCGGCCAGGTCGCCTATCTCGAGCAGGAAATCGCCGTCCTGCGACGTAAGCTCGCCGACTCTCCGCGCCATACGAGGATTCTCGAAGAGCGGATCGTCGAGTTGCAGACCAACTTGGCAGGCGTGTCCGCACAGAATGAGCGGCTCGCCAACACATTGCGCGAGGCCCGGGACCAGATCGTGGCCCTCAAGGAAGAAGTCGACCGGCTCGCGCAGCCGCCGGCCGGTTTCGGTGTGTTTCTGCAGGGCAATGAGGACGGCACCTGCGACATCTTCACCGGGGGCCGGAAGCTCCGGGTGAACGTCAGTCCCAGTGTCGAGCTCGACGACCTCCGGCGCGGCCAGGAAGTCATGCTCAACGAAGCGCTCAACGTGGTCGACGCCATGGAATTCGAGCGGGCCGGGGACATCGTCACCCTCAAGGAAATCCTTGAGGACGGCGAGCGGGCCCTGGTCATCGGGCACACCGACGAGGAACGGGTGGTGCGGCTCGCCGAGCCGCTGCTGAACATCGCCATCCGCCCCGGCGACGCCCTCCTGCTCGAACCCAGGTCCGGCTACGTCTACGAAGTGGTGCCCAAGAGCGAGGTCGAGGAGCTCGTCCTCGAAGAGGTACCGGACATCGACTACGACAAGATCGGCGGCCTGGGCGACCAGATCGAGCTGATCCGGGACGCGGTCGAGCTCCCCTACCTCCACCCCGATCTCTTCAAGGAACACGAGCTGCGTCCGCCGAAGGGCATCCTGCTCTACGGTCCGCCCGGCTGCGGCAAGACACTCATCGCCAAGGCCGTCGCCAACTCCCTTGCCAAGAAGGTCGCCGAGGTCACCGGCCAGCCGGCGGGCAAGAGCTACTTCCTCAACATCAAGGGTCCGGAGCTTCTCAACAAGTACGTCGGCGAGACCGAGCGGCACATCCGCCTGGTCTTCCAGCGCGCCCGTGAGAAGGCCGGCGAGGGCACCCCCGTCATCGTCTTCTTCGACGAGATGGAGTCCCTCTTCCGTACCCGGGGATCCGGCGTCAGCTCGGACGTGGAGAACACCATCGTCCCGCAGCTGCTCGCCGAGATCGACGGTGTCGAGGGCCTGGAGAACGTCATCGTCATCGGCGCCTCCAACCGCGAGGACATGATCGACCCCGCGATCCTGCGACCCGGCCGCCTCGATGTGAAGATCAAGATCGAGCGTCCGGACGCGGAGGCCGCGAAGGACATCTTCGCGAAGTACCTCACGCCTTCGCTGCCGCTGCACTCGGACGACCTCGCGGAGCACACCGGCTCCAAGGAAGCCGCGGCGCACGCCATGATCCAGTCCGTCGTCGAGCGGATGTACACCGAGTCCGAGGAGAACCGCTTCCTCGAAGTCACGTACGCCAACGGGGACAAGGAAGTCCTGTACTTCAAGGACTTCAACTCCGGAGCGATGATCCAGAACATCGTCGACCGGGCCAAGAAGATGGCCATCAAGGCCTTCCTCGACCAGGGCCAGAAGGGCCTTCGCGTCTCCCACCTCCTCCAGGCCTGCGTGGACGAGTTCAAGGAGAACGAGGACCTGCCGAACACCACCAACCCGGACGACTGGGCCAGGATCTCCGGCAAGAAGGGCGAGCGGATCGTCTTCATCCGCACGCTCGTCACCGGAAAGCAGGGCGCGGACACCGGCCGCTCCATCGACACGGTGGCGAACACCGGGCAGTACCTGTAGAACACGGACAGGCTGCGGATGCCCGGCCGGGCATCCGCAGCCGATTGCTTTCGGTCCAGCTCACGCGACACCGCAGCAATGACGTAATTGATCTCCCCACCAGCACAGAGGCGCTCTAGGCTCTTGCGTACCGCCCGGTCGCGCAGTGCGTGGACGGGCAGTGCACGCGCACCGACAAGCAGCGGTACTTGAGCGCCGCCCCTCAAGGGAGCGCCGCCGGGCAAGGAGGGCCGCATGACCGTACGGCGAGTAATGGGCATCGAGACGGAGTACGGGATCTCCGTCCCCGGCCACCCCAACGCCAATGCCATGCTCACCTCGTCCCAGATCGTCAACGCCTACGCAGCGGCGATGCACCGGGCGCGCCGCGCCCGCTGGGACTTCGAGGAGGAGAACCCGCTGCGGGACGCGCGAGGTTTCGACCTCGCCCGCGAGACCGCGGACTCCAGCCAGCTCACCGACGAGGACATCGGCCTCGCCAATGTCATCCTCACCAATGGGGCCCGCCTCTACGTCGACCACGCACACCCGGAGTACAGCTCCCCGGAGGTCACCAATCCGCGGGACGCGGTCCTCTGGGACAAGGCCGGTGAACGCATCATGGCCGAGGCCGCCGAGCGCGCGGCCCAGCTTCCCGGTGCCCAGCCGATCCACCTCTACAAGAACAACACCGACAACAAGGGCGCCTCGTACGGCACGCACGAGAACTACCTGATGAAGCGGGACACCCCGTTCTCCGACATCGTGCGCCATCTGACCCCGTTCTTCGTCTCACGCCAGGTGGTCACCGGGGCGGGGCGCGTGGGAATCGGCCAGGACGGCCACGAGCACGGCTTCCAGATCAGCCAGCGCGCCGATTACTTCGAGGTCGAGGTCGGGCTGGAGACCACGCTCAAGCGCCCCATCATCAACACCCGCGACGAGCCCCACTCCGACGCGGAGAAGTACCGCCGGCTCCATGTGATCATCGGGGACGCGAACCTCTCGGAGATCTCCACCTATCTCAAGCTCGGCACCACCGCCCTGGTCCTGTCCATGATCGAGGACGGCTTCATCAACGTCGATCTCGCGGTCGACCAGCCGGTGCGCACCCTGCACCACGTCTCCCACGACCCGACCCTGAAGCACCTCGTCACGCTGCGCAGCGGCCGCACCCTCACCGCCGTACAACTGCAGATGGAGTACTTCGAGCTGGGCCGCAAGTACGTCGAGGAGCGGTACGGGGCCGATGCCGACGAGCAGACCAAGGACATCCTGATCCGCTGGGAGGACACCCTCAACCGGCTGGAGAACGATCCGATGAGCCTGTCCGGCGAGCTCGACTGGATTGCCAAGCGGGAGCTCATGGAAGGCTACCGCCGCCGCGACAGCCTGGACTGGGACGCGGCACGGCTGCACCTGGTGGATCTCCAGTACGCCGACGTACGGGCCGAGAAGGGCCTGTACAACCGTCTGGCGGCCCGCGGGAAGATGAAGCGGCTGCTGGACGAGGGCGAGGTCGAGCGGGCCCGTACGGGGCCTCCGGAGGACACCAGGGCCTATTTCCGCGGCCGCTGCCTGGAGCAGTACGCCGACGACGTGGCGGCGGCCTCCTGGGACTCGGTCATCTTCGACCTGCCGGGTCATGACTCGCTGCAACGGGTACCCACCCTGGAACCGCTGCGTGGCACCCGCGACCACGTCAAGGAGCTCCTGGACCGCTGCCGCACGGCGGAGGAGCTGGTCCAGGTCCTGTCGGGCGGCTGAAAGGGCGGGGATCGGGGAATCATCGGGATGTCCCCCGGACGTTGAGGGAAGTACCGGGCCGATGTCGGAGCCCGTGGGTAGGGTCTGATCAAGTGCTTCGAACCGAGCGGGGTGAGCTAGATGGCGACCAAGGACACCGGCGGCGGACAGCAGAAGGCGACGCGTTCCACCGAGGAGGTCGAGGAGCAGGCGCAGGACGCCCAGGTCTCCGAGGACCTCAAGGACCGCCAGGAGAAGCTGAGCGACGACGTCGACTCGGTTCTGGACGAGATCGATGACGTGCTGGAAGAGAACGCGGAGGACTTCGTGCGGTCCTTCGTCCAAAAGGGCGGACAGTAGTTCACAGGTGTGAACGCGGGGGAGCGGAGAGCGGTGCGCGCGGTACGGGCCGGGTCGGCCCGTACCGCGCGGGCACAAGCGGCACCGCGAGCCGTGCAGCTGCCCCCGCCGTTCATGTGGATCACCGCCGCTGGACGGGTAGGGTCCGTGGCGTAACCGCATCTGCAATTCGGCCATCGGCAGGTTGGGAGACGATCCTGACGCCTTGCTCAGGGCCGTCGTTTACCTGGAGGGAAACGCGTGGAAGCCAACACTCGTAGCACCGGGCGTCTACCAGCTGCCTTCCTGACGCCGGGATCCTCTTCGTTCATGGATTTCCTGTCCGACCACTCGCCCGGGATGCTTCCGGGCAACCGGAACCTGCCTCCGCTCCAGGGGGCCGTCGAGGCACCGCACGGGACGACCATCGTCGCGGCGACGTTCGACGGCGGCGTGGTCCTGGCCGGTGACCGGCGCGCGACCATGGGCAATGTGATCGCACAGCGCGACATCGAGAAGGTCTTCCCGGCCGACGAGTACTCGGCGGTGGGCATCGCCGGCACGGCCGGGCTGGCCGTGGAGATGGTCAAGCTCTTCCAGCTGGAGCTGGAGCACTTCGAGAAGGTCGAGGGAGCGCAGCTCTCCCTGGAGGGCAAGGCGAACCGGCTCTCCACGATGATCCGCAGCAATCTGGGCATGGCGATGCAGGGCCTCGCGGTCGTGCCGCTCTTCGCCGGTTTCGACATCGACCGCGAGAAGGGCCGCATCTTCTCGTACGACGTCACCGGCGGCCGTTCCGAGGAGCACGGCTACGCGGCCACCGGTTCCGGGTCGGTCTTCGCCCGCAGTTCGATGAAGAAGCTCTACCGCCAGGACCTGACGGAGCAGGAGGCGCTCACCCTGGTCGTCCAGGCGCTGTACGACGCCGCGGACGACGATTCGGCGACCGGCGGCCCGGATGTGGCCCGGCGGATCTACCCGATCGTCACCGTCATCACCGACGAGGGCTTCCGGAAGCTGGACGAGGCGGAATCCTCCGAGATCGCCCGCTCCATCCTGGAACGCCGGCTGGAGCAGCCCGACGGCCCGCGCGCCGCGCTGCTCTGACCTCCGTTCCGCTGCTTCTCCGATGCTCTCGTCACTGACAGAAAGGGACGGATAACCGGTGTCGACGCCGTTCTATGTCTCACCTCAGCAGGCCATGGCCGACCGGGCGGAATACGCCCGGAAAGGCATCGCCCGTGGTCGCAGCCTGGTTGTGCTGCAGTATGCCGACGGCATTGTGTTCGTCGGCGAGAACCCGTCCCGTGCGCTGCACAAGTTCAGCGAGATCTACGACCGGATCGGCTTCGCCGCCGCCGGCAAGTACAACGAGTACGAGAATCTCCGCATCGGCGGCGTGCGCTACGCCGATCTGCGTGGATACACCTACGACCGTGACGACGTGACGGCCCGTGGGCTGGCCAACGTCTACGCCCAGACGCTGGGCACCATCTTCTCCAGTGCGGCCGAGAAGCCGTACGAGGTGGAGCTGGTGGTCGCAGAGGTGGGCACCGAGCCCGAGGGCGACCAGATCTACCGGCTGCCGCACGACGGCTCGATCGTCGACGAGCACGGCTCGGTCGCGGTGGGCGGCAACGCCGAGCAGATCAGCACCTTCCTGGACCAGCGGCACCGCGACGGGATGACGCTCGCCGAGGCGCTGAAGCTGGCGGTGCAGGCGCTGTCGCGCGATCCCAACGGCAGCGAGCGGGAGATCCCCGCGGAGCGGCTGGAGGTCGCGGTCCTGGACCGTACGCGGCCGCAGCAGCGGAAGTTCAAGCGGATCGTCGGCAGGCAGCTGGCGCGGCTGCTGGAGGCGGACGGCGGTTCCGCGCCGACGGACGCCCCCTCCGACACCGAAGAGGCCGAGGGCGGCGAGTCCGCCGCCGCGGCGGAGGCCCCCAAGTCCACCGACTCCGGCGGGGACGTGGAGTAGTCCTGCGGGGGACGGCCCGTCGCCGTTCCCGTGCCCCGGTCCGCCGCGATCGGCGGGCCGGGGCACTGTCATGCGCGCGGGGCGTCCGCGGGCGGGGCCGCCGACGATCCCCGGGCCACCAGATGCACGGGAAGGCTGCCGGGCTCGGCCGGCCGGTCGTCCAGGACCGCCAGCAGCGCCGACATGCCGCGCTCCCCGACCTGCTCGGCGGGCAGTTGCACGGTGGTGAGCTCCGGCTCGACGGCCGTGGCCAGGGCCAGATCGTCGAAGCCGGTGACGGACAGGTCGTCGGGCACGCGGAGACCGAGCCTGCGGGCGGCCTTGCAGGCACCCGCGGCGAGGATGTCGTCGTCGCAGACGATGGCGGTGGGCCGGGGGCCCGGGGCGGCGAGCGCGTGCTCCGCCGCGATGCGGCCCGCGTGGACGTCGAGCGCCGCCGGAACGGTCCGTACAAAGGTGCCGGGAACCGCCCGCAGGGCGTCCCGGAGCGCCCGGCCGCGCACCGCGAAGGTCCAGGAGTCGACCGCCGAGGCCAGGTGGACGAAGCGGCGGTGGCCGAGCGCCAGCAGATGGTCCGCCACCTGCCGCATTCCGTCGGCGATGTCCAGATTGACGCGGGCCGCGACCCCGGTGTCCGCCGGGTCGCTGTCGAGCATGACCAGCGGCAGGCCCGCGCCGCGCAGCTCGTCGAGCGCGCCGGCGGCCATGGAGGAGGCGATCACGCCGTCCAGGGAGGCGCTCGCCGAGTCGAAGGGGTCCCGGGCCGGGCCGGTGCCGTCGGGCGACGGGTAGAGGACGACGCCGAAGCCGTGCTCGGCGGCGACCGCCGCGGCGCCGGTGTAGACGCGTGCGAAGAACTCGTTGGTGAGCGCCGGGACGACCAGCAGCGCGGTCCTGGTGCGGCCCAGGCGCAGATTGCGGGCGGCGAGATTGGGCCGGTATCCGAGCTCGTGGGCGGCACCGCGCACGCGCTCGGCGGTGGCCTCGGAGACCCGGCCGCGCCATTTGCCGCCGAGCACGAGGGAGACGCTGGCCTGCGAGACACCCGCGGCCCGGGCGACGTCGCGGCTGGTGGGCCGGGTCGGGACGGGCTGTGCTGCGCTGGTCACTCGGACCTCCGGGCCGGTCGGGGCAGGCGCTGTGAGGTGGACCTGCGGACTGGGCACATGGTACGTATGAGCCTCGACGTTATACGTAAAACCTCGGGGTCGTCGGACCGTCGGGGGAGAGGGGCTACGGGACATGGCCGCGGGATATCTGGACATCCTCCGGGCGCGGCACGCCGCCCGGCTGCTGGCGGGAACCCTGGTGGGCCGCCTGCCGAACGGCACCGCCCCCGTCGCGATCGTGCTGTTCACCCGCGCCGAGGGCGGCAGCTACGCCCTCGCCGGAGCGCTCGCGGCCGTGTACGGGCTGGCCACCGCGGTCGGCCAGCCGCTGCTGGGCCGTGCCGTGGACCTGTACGGCCAGCCACGCGTCCAGCTCCCGGCCGCCGTGGTGTCGGCGCTCGGCATGGCCCTGCTGGCCCTGACGGGCCTGGGATCGCTGCCGCTGGCCTACGCGGCGGTGACGGTGGCCGGCGTCTTCACGCCGCCGCTGGAGGGCGGCCTGCGGGCCCTGTGGCCGAGTGTCCTGGGCGGTGAGGACCGGGTGCACCGGGCGTACGCCCTGGACGCCGTCGCCCAGGAGGTCATGTTCACCGTGGGCCCGCTGCTGGTGACGGTGCTGGTCTCCCTCTGGTCGCCCGCCGCGGCCCTGCTCGTCATCAACGCGACGGGAGTCCTGGGGGCCCTCTCCGTTGTCCTCTCCGAGCCCTCCCGGGCCTGGCGCTCCGCACCCCGCGAGGCGCACTGGCTGGGCGCGCTGCGCTCGCCGGGGCTGCTGGCGCTGCTCGGGTCGTTCTTCTTCGTCGGCCTCGCGCTGGGCTCGATCACGGTGGCCGGTGTGGCCTACGCCGACGACCACGGCCGGGAGTCGGTGTACGGCTGGCTGATGGCCGCGCTCGGGCTGGGCGCGCTGATCGGCGGCGCGGTCTACGGGGCGCGGCAGTGGGCCGGGGCGCCGGAGCGCCGGCTGCGGGTGATCGTCGCGCTGCTGGCACTGGGCTATCTGCCGCTGATGCTGACCCCCGGAGTGGTCGCCATGACCGCACTGGCGGCAGTGGCCGGAGTCTTTCTTGCACCCGCCATCGCGTGCTCCTTCATCGTGGTCGACCGGCATGCCCCGCGGGGCACCGTGACCGAGGCGTTCTCCTGGCTGGTGACGACCTTCGGGGTCGGTGCGGCGGTGGGAACGGCCGTGGCGGGCCCGGCCGTCGAGCTGGGAGGCACCTCGTGGAGTTTCGCCGTGGCGGCCGCCGGTGGGGTGGCGGCCCTGCTCGTCCTGCTGGCGACGGGAAAGGTACTGGCAGTTCCCGGGCGTACGGCCGTTGCCGTGCGGGGATCGGAAAATGATCGAAACGGTGCTGTCGAACCCGGTTTCAGCTCAGGCCATCAGGCGTAATGTTCAGTCATGGACCGCCGCATTTTCGGGCTGGAGAACGAGTACGGCGTCACGTGCACGTTCAGGGGACAGCGCCGACTGTCCCCTGATGAAGTGGCGCGCTACCTCTTCCGCCGTGTTGTGTCATGGGGCCGCAGCAGCAATGTCTTTCTGCGGAACGGCGCCCGCCTCTACCTCGACGTGGGATCGCATCCGGAATATGCAACCCCCGAATGCGACAACCTGACCGAACTGGTCACCCACGACAAGGCCGGCGAGCGCATTCTCGAAGGCCTGCTCGTCGACGCCGAACGCCGCCTGCACGAGGAGGGAATCGCGGGCGACGTCTATCTCTTCAAGAACAACACCGACTCGGCGGGAAACTCCTACGGATGTCATGAGAACTACCTCGTGGCCCGGCACGGAGAATTCTCCCGGCTCGCGGACATCCTCATTCCCTTCCTCGTCACGAGGCAACTGATCTGCGGTGCGGGCAAGGTGCTGCAGACCCCCCGGGGCGCGGTCTACTGCGTCAGCCAGCGTGCCGAGCACATCTGGGAGGGCGTCAGTTCCGCGACCACGCGTTCCCGCCCGATCATCAATACGCGTGACGAACCGCACGCGGACGCGGAGCGGTACCGCCGCCTCCACGTCATCGTCGGTGACTCCAACATGTCCGAGACGACCATGCTGCTCAAGGTCGGCGCGACCGACCTGGTGCTCCGCATGATCGAGGCGGGCACGGTGATGCGGGACCTGACGCTGGAGAACCCGATCCGGGCGATCCGGGAGGTCAGCCACGACACCACGGGCCAGCGCAAGGTGCGCCTGGCCAGTGGCCGTGAGGCGTCCGCCATCGAGGTGCAGCGCGAGTACTACGAGAAGGCCGTCGACTTCGTCGACCGCCGTGGCATCCGCACCGGAACCGTCGCCCGGGTCCTGGAGCTCTGGGGCCGCACCCTCGACGCGGTCGAGGCCGAGGACCTCGACCGGATCGAGACCGAGATCGACTGGGTGATGAAGTACAAGCTCATCGAGCGGTACCGGGCCAAGCACAACATGACCATGTCGCATCCGCGGGTCGCCCAGATAGACCTCGCGTACCACGACATCCACCGCCGTCGCGGCCTGTACTACCTGCTGGAGCGCAAGGGACAGGCCGCCCGTGTCTGCAACGACCTGAAGATCTTCGAGGGCAAGTCCGTGCCCCCGCAGACGACCAGGGCGCGGCTGCGCGGCGACTTCATCCGCAGGGCGCAGGAACAGCGGCGGGACTTCACCGTCGACTGGGTCCACCTCAAGCTCAACGACCAGGCGCAGCGCACCGTGTTGTGCAAGGACCCGTTCCGTTCGGTCGACGACCGTGTGGAGAAATTGATCGCGGGTATGTGAGCCGGCGCAGGACGATCCCGGCCACCGGCGCGACGCGGGCCCCGTACGTTCCTCGTACGGGGCCCTGCGTACGCCCTAGAGTGTCGGGGACTCAACCAACTGTGCCGTCTGAGATCTGAGGAACAAGTGCGCCGACTTGCCGGCCTTCTCGTCGTCCCCCTGTTGCTGCTGACAGCGGCCTGTGGCGACGAGAAGGGCTCCGATTCCGTTTCCGCTTCCGCTTCCGCCGCGTCGAAGGACGGGTTCCCCGCGATCACCGCGGGCGCGAAATTCGGTGAGAAGCCGACCCTTGCCAAGGGCACGGGGAACCCGCCCAAGGAGCTGAAGACGAGAGTCGTCAGCCAGGGGGACGGCGCCACGCTCAAGAACGGCGACGCGATCCAGGTCAACTACCTCGGACAGTCCTGGGACTCGGACAAGCCCTTCGACAACAGCTTCGACCGCAAGCAGCCGTTCGACCTGACCCTCGGCGCCGGCATGGTCATCCAGGGCTGGGACAAGGGCCTGGTCGGCCAGAAGGTCGGCAGCAGGGTCCAGCTGGTCATTCCGCCGGACCTCGGTTACGGCGCCCAGGGCCAGGGCGACATCAAGCCCAACGCCACGCTCGTCTTCGTCGTCGACGTCCTGAAGGCGACGCAGATCCCGGCCTCGGCCAAGGGCACCGAGGTCGCCCAGGACAACATCGACCTGCCGAAGGTCGGCACCAACACGGACGGCAAGGCGCCCAAGGTCACCATCCCGACCAAGAGCGCCCCGCCGACGAAGCTCGTCTCCAACTACATCCTGGAGTCCAAGGGCGACGTCGTGAAGGACACCGACAGCGTCGTCGTGAACTACGTCGGACTGACGTGGAAGGACGGCAAGACCTTCGACAGCACCTACGCCACGGGCAAGACGCAGACCTTCCCGCTCGCCCAGGTGACCCTGAAGGGGCTGAAGAACGGGCTGGTCGGCAAGAAGATCGGCAGCCGGGTGCTGCTCGTCATCCCGCCGGACCAGGGCTTCGGCGACAAGGCGCAGCAGACCATCCCCGCCAAGTCCACGCTGGTCTTCGCCGTGGACCTCCTGGCGAAGATGTAAGACTGTCCCGGTTGCCCAGCAGTTCATCAGTAAGAGGAGCAAGTCAGTGAGCATCGAGAAGCCCGAGATCGACTTCCCGGGTGGCGAGCCGCCGGCCGACCTGGAGATCAAGGACATCTGGGAGGGCGACGGCCCGGTCGCCAACGCAGGCGCCACCGTCTCCGTCCACTACGTGGGTGTGGCCTTCTCCACCGGCGAGGAGTTCGACGCCTCCTGGAACCGCGGCACCCCGCTGCAGTTCCAGCTCGGTGCCGGCCAGGTCATCGCCGGCTGGGACAAGGGTGTCCAGGGCATGAAGGTCGGCGGCCGTCGCCAGCTGACCATTCCCGCGCACCTCGCGTACGGCGACCGCGGCGCCGGTGGCGGCCGCATCGCGCCCGGCGAGACGCTGATCTTCGTCTGCGACCTGGTCGCCGTCTGATCCCCGCCTCCGTGCGATACGAGGGCCCGTGCCGCGAGGCACGGGCCCTCGCTTTTGTCCGGACACCGCGTAGCGGTACGGTCGGGCGTCGTAGAGCGAAACAGAAAGGGCATCGATGGCGATTGCCAAGGCCGAGCGGCTGATGAACCTGGCGCTGTGCCTGCTGGGGACCCGCCGTCCGCTCAGCAAGCGGGAGCTGCGCGGATCCATCGAGGCCTATCTGGAAGCGGGCTCCGACGACGCCTTCAACCGGATGTTCGAGCGCGACAAGGACGACCTGCGCGAGCTCGGCCTGATCATCGAGACCGTGGAGAACCTGGACGGCGAGACGGGGTACCTCGCCCGTCGCGACAGCAACCGGCTGCCCCCGATCACGCTGGACGCCGAGGAGGCCGCCGCGCTCGGGCTGGCCGCCAAGGTCTGGCAGCAGGCGCGGCTGGCCGGCGCGGCCAGCGGCGCGCTGCAGAAGCTGCGGGCCGCCGGGATGCCGGAGGCCGAGGACGCGTACGAGGTGCACAGCGCCCTCGAACCGCGCATCCCCGTTCACGAGGCGGCGTTCGAGCCGCTGATGCTGGCCTGCCGCGACCGCCGCCCGGTGACCTTCGACTACCGCAAGGGCAACGCCGCCAAGCCCGAACAGCGCCAGGTCGAGCCGTGGACCCTGGAGTGCTGGCGCGGACACTGGTACCTGGCCGGCTGGGACCGGGACCGCGGCGCCGAGCGGGTGTTCCGGCTCTCCCGGATCACCGGCCGGGTCCGCTCCCGGGCGGGGGCGTTCACGGCCGGGGTGCCGGACGTCGTGACCGTGCGCGAGACGGTCGAGAGCTGGGCGGGGGAGACGGCCACCAGGACCGCGCTGATCAGGCTGCGCACCGGTGCCGGCTACCCGCTGCGCTCGCGCGCCGTGGCGGTCCGGGAACTCGGGAACGGGTGGGACGAGTTGGAGATTCCTTACGGACACGGCCTGGACGCCTGGCTCGTCGAGTTCGGTCCGGACGTCGTCGTACAGGAACCCGCCGATCTGCGGGCCGATGTGGTGGACCGGCTGCGCGCCGTGGCCAAGGACTGAGAGAGAAACGGCACCCATGGCCACGAACGCGATCGACCAGACCCGCCGGATGCTCTCCCTGGTGACGTATCTGCGCGAGCGCCCCGGCGCCCACGTCCAGGACGTCGCCCGCGCCTTCGGGATCACCGAGGACGAGCTGATCTCGGACCTCGACGTACTGCCCATGTGCGGTACGAGCTTCCGCGGCGGGGACCTGCTGGACATCGACACCGACGGGGACCGCATCTGGTGGCACAACCCGGACGACGTCGCGGAGCCGCTGCGGCTCGCGGCCGACGAGGCGACGGCCCTGCTGGTCGCCGCCCGCGCCGTGGCCACGCTGCCGGGGCTGCGCGAGAGCGACCGGCAGGCGCTGCTGCGGGCCACCGCGAAGCTGGAGACCGCGGCCGGCGAGGTGGGGGCGGCGAGCTCGCGGCTCTCGGTCACCTTCGAGTCCGAGGGCGGCGTCTTCGCCGATGTGGACCGGGCGATCTCCGAGCGGCGCCGGCTCTGGCTGCGCTACTACTCTCCCGCGCGCGACGAGCTCACCGAGCGCGAGGTGGACCCGATCCGGCTGTTCGCCGTGGGGCACACCTACATGGAGGCCTGGTGCAGGTCGTCCGAGGACCGGCGCACGTTCCGGCTCGACCGGGTCGCCGAGATCCGGCTGCTGGACGAGCCGGCCGCACCGCCCGAGCTGGAACTGCGGGATCTGTCCGAGGGGCTCGTCCAGCCGGCCGCCGAGGACCCGGAGGTCGTCGTCGAGGTGGGCCCCGGCGGACGCTGGGTCGCCGAGTACTACCCGCACGACAGCGCGGAGGAACTGCCCGACGGCGGACTGCGGATCGCCCTGCGCACCCCCGACCCGGCCTCGCTGCGCCGGCTCGCACTGCGACTGGGCGGCGAGGGCCGTATCGTCTCCCCGCCGGAGCTGGCGCGGAGCGCACGGCAGGCGGCCCGTGCGGCGCTGGCCGCGTACGACGTACAGGTCTGAGCGGAAACCTGAGGAAGATATGAGCAATATGTCTGTGGTGTCAGGTGTTCCGACCGTGGTGGTGCCCGAGTCCGTACGCTTCAAGGCGGCCTGCCCGGACTGCCGCGAGCGGTTCGAGCTGGCCGCGGCGGCCATCCGTCTCGCCGTGGGCGCGAGCCGCCGGACGACGTTCTACTCCTTCACCTGCCCGCGGTGCGGCACGGCCGTCCGCAAGCCGGCGGGAGAGCGGATAGTCGAGCTCCTCAGCCGGGGCGGGGTGCGGACGCTGCGCCTCCACACCGGCAACCAGACCCCTTCCACGCCGTCGGCCCCCTAGACACATCGAGGCTCTGCGCATGTTCTGGCCCATGCTCGCCATCGCCCTGGGATTTCTCGGGATCGCCGTGCTCGGCGTGCTGGCCGTCAAGGTCTTCATCGAGGCCCAGCGGCTCGGGCACCAGGTGGCGCGGACCACCCGGCGCATCAACCGCGCGGCGGAGGACCTCGAGAGGGCGGCGACGGACCTTGCCGCGACCGGCGAGACGCTGCGCTAGACCTCGCCGCCGCATCCGCCCGTCAACCCCTGTGAGCAGGGCCGATCGATCGGGGCGGGCGCGGCCTCCTGTTTCGCGGGTTCGGAGGGTACGCTGCTGAAGGCGGCCCTGAGAGCGAGGCATGGGCCGTAATCGCAAGGATGCATGGGTATTGCCCTGCGTTTACTCCTGCGGGATACGATCGCTGACGGTAAGAAGATCGGACGTCTGTCCGAGGTTCCATCCGCCCCACCCCTGCTGCCTCGGTGAGAAGGTACACGCATATGTTCGGAAGGCTCGGCGCTCCCGAGATCATCCTGATCCTCGTCGTCATTGTTCTGCTGTTCGGCGCGAAGAAGCTTCCTGACATGGCTCGTTCGCTCGGCAAGTCGGCCCGCATCCTCAAGAGCGAGGCCAAGGCCATGAAGTCCGAGAGCGGCCCGTCGGCGACCCCGGCCGAGCCGGCCGCCAACGACACCGCCCAGGACCAGGCCGCCCAGCGCACCATCAAGGCCGCCCCCGGCGACGTGACCAGCGCGCGTCCGGTCGCGGAGCCGACCGACTCGACCAAGCGCTGACCAGAAACGGGCCGACGCAGGCGCCGCGATCGGTGACGGCCTGCTGCACGAGATGAGGACGTGGGTTGCTCAAGTCTGCCCGCAAGCAGGAGACGGACCCAGAGGGCCGCATGCCCTTGGTGGAGCACCTGCGTGAGCTGCGTAACCGGCTGGCCAAGGGGCTGCTGGGAATCGTCGTCGTCACGATTGTGGCCGCGTTTTTCTACAAGGAGATCATCGAGTTCTTCACCAATCCGGTGCTGAAGTCGGTCGGGTGCGAGTACAGCTTCGCCGAACTCGCCAAGCAGAGGGACGGTACCTGCGCGCGTATCGTCCTGAACGGTCTACTCACCCCCTTCACGCTCGCCCTCAAGGTCTCCCTGACGGCCGGTGTCGTCCTCTCCTCGCCGATCTGGCTCTACCAGCTCTGGGCCTTCGTGGCACCGGGGCTGCACAAGCACGAGAAGAAGTACTCGCTCGCCTTCGTCGGCGCCGGGTTCCCGCTCTTCCTCGCCGGTGGCTTCTTCGCGTACGAGACCCTGCCCACGATGGCGCGGGTGCTCCTGGAGTTCTCTCCGGCCGACCTCGACAACCAGCTGCCGCTGGACGAGCTGCTCGACCTGATCACACGCATGGTGGTGGTCTTCGGGCTCTCCTTCGAGCTGCCGCTGCTGCTCGTCATGCTGAACTTCGGCGGGGTCCTCACCGGCAAGCGGATGCTCGGCTGGTGGCGGGGCATGATCATGGGCATCACCGTCTTCGCGGCGGTGGCCACGCCCAGCACCGACCCGGTGAGCATGCTGGGGCTCGCCGGACCGATCTGGGTGCTGTACTTCGTGGCGACGTTGATCTCGCTCCTCAACGACCGACGCAAGGAACGGGCCGCGGCGGCCGGACCCGACGACGACGAGGCCTCCGAGCTGGATCTCACCCCCGAGGACATCGGAGAGGTCGAATCGGTCTCCTCCAGCAGGGCGTTGCCCACGCAGGCGAGTTCGGACCGGGACCGTGTGAACGGTTACGACGACATCACCTGACCTTGTAGGGTCCCCGGGTGACCAGCGAGATCACCCTTTTCGTCAATCCCACCGCAGGACGCGGCCGGGGCGCGCACGCCGCGCAGCCGGCCGCTTCCGCGTTGCGGGACGCCGGTTTCTCCGTGCGCACGGTGCTCGGTGAGGACGCCGGTGACGCCCTGCGGCGGGCCCGTGAGGCCGTTGCGGCCGGGACCGGTGCCCTGATAGCCGTCGGCGGGGACGGCATGATGTCGCTCGCCCTGCAGGCGGTCGCGGGAACGACGACCCCGCTCGGGGTCGTGGCCGTCGGCACCGGGAACGACTTCGCCCGCGCGCTCGGGCTGCCGATACGGGACCCCGCCGCCGCCGGACGGCTGGCCGCCGAGGCGCTCAAGGGCGGTGCCGTGCGCGAGATCGACCTCGGCCGGGTCGGTGAGCGGTGGTTCGGGTCGGTGCTCGCCTCCGGCTTCGACTCCCGGGTCAACGACCGCGGCAACCGGATGCGGTGGGTCGGCGGACGGTTCAAGTACGACCTCGCGATCCTCGCCGAACTCGCCGCGTTCAAGCCCATCCCGTACCGCGTCAGGCTGGACGGCGGACCGGTGCGGGAGATCGAGGCGACGCTCATCGCCGTCGGCAACGGAACGACGTACGGCGGCGGCATGCGGATCTGCGCCGACGCCGTCATGGACGACGGGCTCTTCGACGTGACCGTCGTCGGGGACTGCAGCCGCACCACCCTGCTCAAGGTGTTTCCCCGCGTCTACAAGGGGACCCACCTCGGTCACCCCAAGGTCACCGTGCACCGGGTCTCCTCGATCGAACTGGCCGCGGCGGGTGTCACCGCGTACGCGGACGGTGAACAACTCGGGGCGCTGCCGCTGACCGCGCACTGTGTGCCGGGTGCGGTCGGGGTGCTCGCGCCGGGTTCTCCCACCGGGATTTAAAGATCGCGTCACTGTCAGAGGCGGCGGGTAGGCTCATAAGCAAGATGACAGAGGACCTCTCACCAGCTGAGCGATACCAGGCTTCTCGGATCCGCGCCGCCGAGCAGGCCACCGCACTCGCGCCCTTCCGCGAGCTGTACGAATTCGATCTGGACCCGTATCAGATCGAGGCCTGCGAGGCCCTGGAGGCCGGCAAGGGGGTGCTCGTCGCGGCCCCGACCGGTTCGGGCAAGACGATCGTCGGCGAATTCGCCGTGCACCTCGCGCTCGAACAGGGCCGCAAGTGTTTCTACACCACCCCCATCAAGGCCCTGTCCAACCAGAAGTTCACCGACCTGGTCAAGCGCTACGGACCGGAGAAGGTCGGCCTGCTGACCGGCGACAACAGCGTCAACGCCGATGCCCCGGTGGTCGTCATGACCACCGAGGTGCTGCGGAACATGCTGTACGCGGGCTCCCAGGCGCTGCGCGGCCTCGGCCATGTGGTGATGGACGAGGTGCACTACCTCTCCGACCGCTTCCGGGGCGCCGTCTGGGAGGAAGTGATCATTCACCTCCCGGACTCCGTCACGCTGGTGTCACTGTCGGCGACCGTGTCCAACGCCGAGGAGTTCGGCGACTGGCTGGACACCGTCCGCGGTGACACGGAAGTGATCGTCTCCGAGAGCCGGCCCGTGCCGCTCTGGCAGCATGTGCTGGCAGGCCGCCGGATGTACGACCTCTTCGAGGAGGAGACCGACCACGGCGGCCGCGGCGCCGGACGCCGTGAGGTCAACCCCGACCTCGTCCGGCTCGCCCGGATGGAGAATCAGCGCGGGTACAACCCGCGTGAGCGCCGCCGCGGCAAGATGGTCCGCGAGGCCGACCGCGAGCGCGAGAGGCGCCAGCGCAGCCGGATCTGGACCCCGGCCAGGCCCGAGGTCATCGACCGGCTGGATGCCGAAGGGCTGCTCCCCGCCATCACGTTCATCTTCAGCCGGGCCGGCTGCGAGGCCGCCGTGCAGCAGTGTCTGCACGCCGGACTGCGGCTCAACGACGAGGACAAGCGACGCCTGGTCCGCGAGATCGTCGAGGAGCGGACCGCGTCCATTCCCGGCGAGGACCTCCATGTCCTGGGCTACTACGAATGGCTCGAAGGACTGGAGCGGGGCATCGCCGCGCACCACGCGGGCATGCTGCCGACGTTCAAGGAAGTCGTCGAGGAACTGTTCGTACGCGGGCTCGTCAAGGCCGTCTTCGCCACCGAGACCCTCGCCCTCGGCATCAACATGCCCGCGCGTTCCGTGGTGTTGGAGAAGCTCGTCAAGTGGAACGGCGAGCAGCACGCCGACATCACCCCCGGTGAGTACACCCAGTTGACGGGGCGGGCCGGGCGGCGCGGCATCGACGTCGAGGGCCATGCGGTGGTGCTGTGGCAGCGCGGCATGGACCCGGGGGCGCTGGCCGGCCTCGCGGGTACGCGCACCTATCCGCTGCGCTCCAGCTTCCGGCCCTCCTACAACATGGCCGTCAACCTGGTGCAGCAGTTCGGGTGGCACCGCTCGCGCGAGCTGCTGGAGACCTCCTTCGCACAGTTCCAGGCGGACCGGTCGGTGGTCGGCATCTCCCGGCAGGTCCAGAAGAACGAAGAGGGGCTGGAGGGCTACCGGGAGGGCATGACCTGCCACCTCGGCGACTTCGAGGAGTACGCGCGGCTGCGCCGCGACCTCAAGGACCGGGAGACCGAACTCGCCAAGCGGGGCGCCACGCAGCGGCGGGCCGAGGCCGCGGCGTCCCTGGAGCGGCTCAAGCCCGGCGACGTCATCCATGTGCCCACCGGCAAGTTCGCCGGACTTGCCCTGGTCCTCGACCCCGGTCTGCCCGCCGGGCGGACCAATGGGCACGGCCACCGCGGGCTCGAATACCACGACGGGCCGCGGCCGTTGGTGCTCACGGCCGAGCGTCAGGTCAAGCGGCTCGCCTCGATCGACTTCCCCGTCCCGGTGGAGGCGCTGGAGCGCATGAGGGTGCCGAAGTCGTTCAACCCGCGTTCCCCGCAGTCGCGCCGCGACCTGGCCTCCGCGCTGCGGACCAAGGCCGGGCACATAGTTCCCGAGCGGCACCGCAAGGGGCGGTCCGCCGCGGCCGACGACCGGGAGATCGCCCGCTACCGGGCGGAGCTGCGCGCGCATCCCTGCCACGGGTGCGCCGAGCGCGAGGACCATGCGCGCTGGGCCGAGCGGTATCACCGCCTGCAGCGCGACACCAGGCAGCTGGAGCGGCGGATCGAGGGGCGGACGAACACCATCGCCCGCACCTTCGACCGGATCGTGGCGCTGCTCACCGAGCTCGACTATCTGCGGGGCAACGAGGTCACCGAGCACGGGCGCCGGCTGGCGCGGCTCTACGGCGAGCTCGATCTGCTGGCGAGCGAGTGCCTGCGGGCCGGTGTGTGGGAGGGGCTGAACCCCGCCGAACTCGCGGCGTGCGTCTCGGCGTTGGTGTACGAGGCGCGGCAGGCCGACGACGCGGTGGCGCCGAAGCTGCCGTCGGGACCGGCGAAGACGGCGATGGGCGAGATGGTCCGGATCTGGGGCCGGCTCGACGCGCTGGAGGAGGACTTCAAGATCAACCAGGCGGAGGGCGTCGGGCAGCGCGAACCCGACCTCGGCTTCGCGTGGGCGGTCTACATGTGGGCCTCGGGGCGGACACTGGACGAGGTGCTGGGCGAGGCGGAGATGCCGGCCGGGGACTTCGTACGGTGGTGCAAGCAGGTGATCGACGTGCTGGGGCAGATCGCGGCCGCGGCGCCTCGGGACGGGAGTTCTGTGGCGCGGAGTGCGCACAAGGCGGTGGATGCGGTCTTGCGGGGGGTCGTGGCGTACAGCTCTGTGGGGTGAGGTGGCCGCACGGTGCGGGTTTCCGGGGCGGGTGCGGGGGTGCGCCTGCGGTGGGCCTGTCCCCTGCCCGCCCCTTCCCGTGACCGTGGGCTCCGCCCCCGGACCCCGCTCCTCGAACGCCGGAGAGGCCGGATGTGCCGGCCTCTCCGGCGCCGTGGCCGTTACGCGGCCGAGTGGGCCGTGTCCCGCTTGGCTACTTCCTCCCGGACTATCGGGATGACGTGGCGGCCGAAGTCGATCGCGTCGTCCAGCAGGTCGTAGCCGCGGGCCGAGAGGATTTCCACGCCCAGGTCGTAGTAGTCCAGCAGGGCCTGCGCCACCGTTTCGGGGGTTCCCACCAGGGCCGTCGAGTTGCCGGCGCCGCCCGTCTCCGCCGCGGTCGGTGTCCACAGGGCGCGGTCGTGGCGCTCGCCCTCGGCCGCCACCGCCAGAAGCCGTCGGGAGCCGGTGTTCTCGGGGTTCCTCAGCGGGTGACGGCGGCTCAGCGGTGTGCCGGCCCGGCGGGCCTTGATCCGGGCCAGGGTGCGGTGCGCCTTCTCCCAGGCCAGTTCCTCGGTCGGCGCGATGATCGGGCGGAAGGCGACCTGGATCCTCGGCACGTCCGTACGGCCCGCCGCCTTCGCGGCCTCCTTCACCGAGGCGATCTGCTCCGCGGTCTGTGCCAGCGGCTCGCCCCACAGGCAGTAGATGTCGGCCTCGGCGCCCCCGGCCGCGTACGCCGCAGGTGAGGAACCCCCGAACGAGACCTGCGGATGCGGCTGCTGTACGGGGAAGGTGTCGCTCACGAAGTCGTTGAAGCGGTAGTGCGTGCCCTCGTGGTCGAAGGGTTCGTGCGAGGTCCAGGCCTTCTTGATGATCCGGATGGCCTCGCGGGTGCGCGCGTACCGCTCGTCCTTGGTCAGGAAGTCGCCCTCGCGCTGCTGCTCGTGGTCATTGCCCCCGGTGATGAAGTGGACGGCGAGACGGCCGTCGCTGATCCGGTCCAGGGTCGCGAAGGTCTTGGCCGCGAACGTCGGATACGAGACGTTGGAGCGGTGTGCCACCAGGATCTGGAGCTTCTCGGTGCGGGCCGCGACGTAGGCGGCGGCCGGTGACGGGTCGGGGGAGCCGGAGCCGTACGCGAACAGCACCCGGTCCCAGCCGTGGTCCTCGTGCGCGCGGGCCAGTGCGAGGGTGTACTCCTTGTCGAAGGACGCCCCGGAGCGGGGGGTCACCTCGGAACCTTCGTTCGTCGCTGCGATGCCGAGAAACTCGACGGGCATGGCGAAGCCTCATCTCGTGCTGCGGGAAACCGGTCGTGGGAAGCGCTGACGTGGAAACGGTCAGCGGCAACACGAGGCGGACCACACTCGACCGAAGTCGATGTGGTCACGGGTGACCAGCCGCAGCTGAGGGCGCATCTGCCCAGTGGAACAGGTGTGTTGGTGGCCAGTCAACCGTTACCGGGGGCAATGGCCGGGACCCGGTCCAGCAGGGCCGCGATCCGGGCCTGTTGTGCGTCGGTGTGCGCCGGGCCGACCAGCATCACGCCGAACGGCAGGCCGTCCACCTCACCGGCGGGGGCCGCCACCGCGCACAGGCCGAGCAGGTTGGTGGAGCTGGTGAACCGGCCGAGGCGGGCATTGCTGCCCACCGGGTCCGCGGCGACCTCAGCGAGGGTGGGATGCCCCGGCGCGGTGGGCAGCAGAAGGGCGTCCGCGTCGCCGAGCGCGGCCGTCGCGGCGGTGCGCAGGACGGCCAGCCGGGCCTGGTCGGCGAAGAGCCGGTGCGCCGGGATGTCGCGGGCCGCGGTGATGATCCCGGCCACCACCGGGTCGAGGCCGGGGGCGTCGGGCGCGCCGTCGATGAAGGCGCCCACCGCTGTATAGCGCTCGGCGACGAACGCGCCGCCGTACAGCATCGCCCCGGCCTCGGTGAACGGCGTCAGGTCGACCGGCCGGAGCAGCGCGCCCGCCGCTCGGAGCCGGGCGGCCGTCGACTCGTGCGCCGCCGCCCGGCCCGGGTCGAGCTCGCCGAGCTGTCCGGTGGGCGGGACCGCGATCCGCCAGGGGCCCGGCGCGCGGGCAGGGCAGGGCCGCGGGGCCGGGCCGGTCATCACGGCCATCGCCCGTTCGGCCTCGGGGAGCGTACGGGCGAGGACGGTGACGCAGTCCAGGCTCGCGCAGGCGGGGACCACGCCGTCCGTCGGGACGAGACCACGGGTCGGCTTCAGCCCGAAGACGCCGTTGAACGCGGCGGGGACACGGCCGGAGCCCGCGGTGTCCGTGCCCAGCGCGAGATCCACGATGCCCAGGGCCACCGCGACCGCCGAACCGGAGCTGGAGCCGCCGCCGACCCGGTCCGGATCCCGCGCGCAGGCCACCGCGCCGTACGGGGATCGGGTGCCGGTCAGGCCCGTGGCGAACTGGTCCAGATTGGTCGTGCCCAGTACCAGGGCCCCGGCGGCCCGCAGCCGGGCCACCACCGGGGCGTCGCGCTCCGGCTCGTAGGCGTACGACGGGCAGCCCGCGGTGGTGGGGAGCCCGGCCACGTCGATGTTGCCCTTGACGGCCAGCAGGCGGCCCGCGAGGGGGAGGGACTCGCCCGCTGCCAGGCGGGCTTCGAGCCGTACTGCCTCCGCCTCCACCTCGCCCCGGGGCCGCAGACCGATCCAGAGCTCGGGGCGTTCGACCGCTTCGATCCGGGCGTGGGCGGCCCGGACGCGGGTGAGGACGGGGGAGGTCGTCGGCGGCACGTTCACTCCTCAGGGCCGGTTCGCCGGGGCGGTGGACAGGCCCGCGCGGCAGGCCAGCTGGAGGGCGAGGCGGACGTCCGGCTCGTTCAGATCGGCGCCCGTCAGCTGGACGATCTTGCGGATCCGGGCGCCCACCGCGTTCCGGTGCAGGTGCAGTGCCTCCGCGGCGCGGGCGGGAGAGTTGTTGTGGTCCAGATAGCCCTGCAGCGTACGCAGCAGCGGCTCGGCGCGCTCGGGGCCCAACGCCAGTACCGGGGCGAGGAGTTCGCTGACCGCCTCGCGCGCGGTGTCGGAGGCGTACCACTCCAGCAGCATCCGGTCCAGGCCCACCGCGTCGTGCGCCGCCACCGCGGGCCCCGCACCGCGCGGCACCGCGGCCCGGGCCTCGCGGGCGGAGGTGCGGATGCCCAGCGGGCCCCGGTGCGACGAGCCCACGCCGCACCGCAGCCCGGCCTCCGGGCGCAGTCCGGCCAGCCGGTCCACCACCCGGCGGGCGCGGGCCAGGGTGGCGCGCCGCCCGTCCGGACCCGGGTCGGCCGGCCAGGTGCTGAGCAGGACGAGGGCGTCGTCGACCAGCGCGGCGTTCCACTGGACGGTGTCGGCGGCCTGTGGCGTGGTGGTGCCGGGGAGCACCGCCGCGCCGTCCCAGGCGCGCAGCAGGGTCAGGGCCTGCGACATCACCGCGTCCAGGGCCTTCGGCCGGTTCGAGGCGTCCAGGCCGCCCGCCTCCACCCGCAGCGCGATGTGCCAGCCGTCCACCGGCAGCGCGAGCGCCCGGCCCCGGGCGGCCAGCCGGGCGGCCTGGTCCTGCGGGGCCACGAGCAACTCGGCGAGCAGCCGCCCCCGGGAGCGCACGGGAACGTCCCCGTGCCCGCCGCCCGCGGCGGCCAGGGCCGCCAGCGCGAGGACGGAGCGCACCGCCGCCCCCGCGTGACCGGGGCGGGCCGGGGCCGCGAGCCGGATCTCACCGTCCGGGCCCGCGGCGGAAGCGCCCTCCTCGCCCGGTCCCGCGGCGCGCAGCTCCACCGGCACGCCCAGGGCACGGCCCGCCGCCGAGGCCACCCGGCCGGGGTCGCCCGCGACGGCCGTCACCTCCCGCGCCGCCTCCGCGACCCGGGCCAGCGCGTCCGCCGCGGACCCGGCCACCGCCCGCTCCACGGCCACCGCGAGGGCCGCGAGGTCCCCGTCGGCGTACAGCACCGCGACCCGGCCCCGCTCGGCGAGCGCCCGCGCCGTCGCCGTCACCTCCGCGGGCAGCCCGTGCGGTGCCTCCGTCACGCCCGTCAGGACCAGCGCGGCGGCTCCCGCCGCGGCCGCGTCCCGCACCGCCACGTCCAGCAGATGGCCCGGCACCGGGGCCAGCAGCACGGCGACCGTCCCGGTGGGGATGGCCGCGAGCCGGTCCGCGCGCGGCTCCAGACGCACCCCCGTGACCTCCACCGCGTCGAGCGGGCCCACCAGCGGACGGACCGCGCCGAGTCCGGGGGAGGAGAGGAGTTCCAGGATCTTCGCCATCCATCCAGTGTGCTGCAAGCACACCGGGCCGCGGAAGCGCGGGCCCATGGCCCATGGGGAGCGTGTTCTGTCTCCGTACGCTGGGATTCATGCACGTGGACGCCGGAGCACTCGCCGACTTCGCGCGGGGCTGTGCCGTCCTGGGATCAGGGGGCGGCGGACCCGCCGCTGTGACCCTTCCCGTCGCCGGACAGGCGATCGAGGAGTGCGGTCCGGTGCCCGTCGTCGACCCGGCCGTGCTCCGGGCCGACGCGCTCGTCATGCCCGTGGGGCTCGTGGGATCGCCCGCCGTCGCCGCCGAGCGGATCGGCGGCCGGGAGGAACCGGCACGGCTGCGCGCCCGCTTCGAGGCCCTGCACGGCGCCCCGGTCGCCGCGGTGATGAGCAGCGAGATCGGCGGGCTCAACGGCTGCGTCGCCGTCGCCTGGGCGGCCCGGCTGGGGCTGCCGCTGCTCGACGCCGACTCGATGGGCCGGGCCTTTCCCCGCATGGACCAGAACGTCCTGGAACTGGCCGGGCTGCGCCCGGGACCGGCCGTGCTCGCCGACGAGCACGGCCACACCGTCGTGGTCGACGACGTCGACGGCGCGCACCTGGAACAGTTCGCCCGCGCCGCCGTCGTCGCCTTCGGCGGGCGCGCCGCGTCCACCGACTACCCCCTGACCGCCGGGCAGGCGGCCCGGCACGCCGTCGCCGGATCGGTCACCCGTGCCCTGGCCCTCGGCCGCGGCGAAGGTCCCGCGCCGCTGCTGACCGGCAAGGTCTCGTCCGTCCGGAGGTACGCCACCGAGGACGCCGACGGCGCCGACGCCACCGGCGTCCTGCTGGAGGGCGGCGGCCCCGACGCGGGCCGACTGGTGCTCGTCGAGGCCCGCAGCGAATTCGTCGCGGCCCTGGAGGACGGCACCCCGCTCGCCGTCGTACCGGACGTCATCGCCCTGGTCGACGTGGCGACCGGCTGGGCCGTCCCGGTCGAGGAGGTCCGTTACGGACTGCGCGTCCACCTCGTCACGCTCCCCTCGGACCCCGCCTGGTACACGCCCGAGGGCCTGCGGCTGGCGGGCCCGTCCGCCTTCGGTCTCGCCGGTCTTCCGGACGCCACGGGCGGACGCCGGGCCCCGGGAGGCACACCATGATCCTCGGAGTGGACGTCGGGCCCACCAACACCGACGCCGTGCTGCTCGACGGCGACCGGGCGGTGCGGGCCGTGAAGGTGCCCTCGCTGACCGGTGACGCCGTCGGATCGCTCGCCGCCGCCGTCCGCGCGCTCCCCGCCGAACTGCGCGGCCGGGCCGGCCAGCTCGCCGTGGGCCTGCGGGTCGCCGCCCGCGCGGTCAGGGAGCGGGACGGGCTCGCCCGGGTCGGGGTGCTGCGGGTCGGGGGCGCCGCCGCCGACGCCGTGCGGCCGCTCTTCGGCTGGCCCCGGGCGCTGCGCGACGCCGTGTGCGCGGGTACCGCGAACGTCGGGGGCGGCGGCGGACTGGCCCCCCGTGACCTCGTACCGCTCGACCGGGACGCCGTCGCCCGGTTCGGCGCCTCGCTCGCCGGCCGCGCCGAGGCGTTCGCCGTCACCGCCGTGTTCTCGCCCGTCGACGGCGGCCAGGAACGGGAGGCCGCCGAGATCCTGCGCGCCGAGACCGGTCCCGACACGACCGTCCTGCTCTCCAGCGACGTCGGCACCCTCGACCTGCTGGCCCGCGAGAACGCCACGGTCCTCGACGCCGCCCTGTCCGTGCTGGTGTCCCGGGTCGCCGACGAGCTGACCGCCACCCTGCCCCGGCTCGGACTCGCCCCCGGCGCCGCCGTCCTGGTCACCCGCAGCGACGGCACGCTGATGAGCCTGGAGTACCTGCGCAGGCAGCCCGGACTCAGCCTGGGCAGCGGACCCGCCTGCACCATCCGGGGCGCCGGACTCCTGGCCGGACTCCGGGACGCCGTGGTCGCCGACATCGGGGAACGCCGCGCCCGGGTGGGCGCGCTGACCGGCGGCTACCCGCAGGAGGCGGGGCCCGGCGAACGCATCGGCGGCGTCCCGGTCAGCCTGCGCTTCCCCGACCTGATCACCGTGCGCGCCGACGCCCACCGCGAACTCGCCGAGGCCGCCGACCGGATGCGTCCCGCCGCCGGACTCCTCCCGCTGATCCTGGTCGGCGGCGGGGCGGGCGGCGTACCCGGCGGGGTGCTGACCGGATTCGACGTCGTACGCCCCGAACACGGCGGCGTGGCCGGGGCGTTCGGGGCGGCGGCCAGCCCGGTCGGCGGCCACTGCGACCGCATCGTCAGCCGGGCCCCCGGCCGCCGGCTCGACGCCGTACGCGACGAAGTACGCGACCTGGCCCGCGCCGGTGCCGTACGGGCAGGGGCCGACCCCAGGCGCGTACGCACCCACGCGGAACCGGACCTCCCGGTGCCGTATCTGCCCGGCGCGGTGCTCCTGCGGGCCCGCGCCGTCGGGCCACCCCTCCCGCTCTGAACCCCGCTCCCCGCCCCTTTCCCCTCCCCTTCGGAGCAGCCCGGTGCCGTGCTGCTGCGCCCTCCTGCCCGCCCGCTCACCCGAGGAACCGTCCCCATGACCCAGAAGTTCGATGTGCATCACGAGCCACCCGCACGGACACCGGCGCGGACGGAGCCGCCGCAGCAGGACGAGGACTACCCGCTGGAGCGGGTGCCCCGCGCGGCCCGCTACTCGTGGTTCAACGTCGCGGTGCAGCGTTTCGGCCAGCTCTCCGACCTGACGCAGTTCCTGCTGGGTGCCGCGCTCGGCGCCGGGCTCTCCTTCTGGGGCGCCTTCTGGGCGTTCACGCTCGGCTCGGTGATCCTGGAGATCGTCTGCATATTCGTCGGCATCGCCGGAATGCGGGAGGGCCTGTCCACCTCGATGCTGGTCCGCTGGACCGGCTTCGGCCGTTACGGCTCGACCCTCATCGGACTCGTCATCGCGGTCAGCCTGTTCGGCTGGTTCGGTGTGCAGACGGCGGTGTTCGCGGCCGGGCTGCACTCCATCGTGCCCGCACTGCCGGTCTGGGCCTGGTGCCTGGTCTGCGGGCTCGGTGTCACCGCGCTCGTACTGCGCGGCTTCCGTGCCATGGGCTGGACCGCGTTCGTCACCGTGCCCGCCTTCCTCGGCCTCGCGGGCTGGGCGATGATGGTCGAGTTCTCCCGGCACAACATCGGTGACCTGGTGGCCTCGGCTCCGTTCGGCGCCCACATGTCCATCGCCACCGGCGCGACCATCGTCGCCGGCTCGTACATCGTCGGCGCGGTCACCACCCCCGACATGACCCGCTTCAACCGCAACACCGGCGACGTCGTCAAGCAGACGGTGGTGGGCATCAGCCTCGGCGAGTACGTCCTGGGCCTCGGCGGAGTGCTGCTCGCCTACGCGGTGAAGTCCTCCGACCTGATCGCCATCATCACCTCCTCCTCCGGTGTCATCGGCGTCATCGTCCTGGTCTCCGCCACCGTGAAGATCAACAACTGGAACCTCTACTCGTCCTCGCTCGGCCTGATCGGCGCGGTCGAGGCACTGTTCAAGGTCCGGCTGAACCGGGTCGGCACGACCGTCACGATCGGTGTCCTCGGCAGCCTCGCCGCGGCCGCCGGAATCCTGGACCGGTTCACCGACTTCCTCACGGTGCTCGGTGTCCTCACCCCGCCCGTCGCCGGAATCATGGTCGCCGAGTACTTCGTGGTGAAGAAGTGGCGGCCGCAGCTGGACGCCTCGCGCTCCCTCGGACGGCTGCCCGAGACCGAACCCAGCTGGGTGCCCGCCACGATCGCCCTGTGGGCCGCCGCCTCCCTGTTCGGCTGGCTCGGCGACCACTACCAGTGGTGGGGCATCCCGGCGCTCAACTCACTGCTGCTGGCCGGGCTCGGCTACGTCGTCCTCGGCAAGCTCGGCCTGGTGCGCGGCGCCCGTGACCTGCCCTTCGAACAGCCCGTCCGCCCCGCGGCGGCGATCGAGGCGGAAACGGGCACGGCCTGGTCGCCGAAGGCCGCCGTCTGACCCGTACGCCACCCGAGAACCCCACCCCCTACGAAAGACAGACACACCATGCGCATCGGAATCGACGTCGGAGGAACCAACACCGACGCCGCCCTCCTGGGGGACGACGACCGGATCATCGCGACCGCGAAGACCCCCACCACCTCCGACGTCACCTCCGGCGTGACCTCGGCGATCCGGGCCCTGGACCCGCCGATGGAATCGGTCACCGCCGTGATGATCGGCACGACCCACTTCCTCAACGCGCTGATCGAGGGCGCCAGGCTCGCCCCCGTCGCCGCGGTACGCCTCGGCCTGCCCGCCACGGCGGCGCTGCCGCCGATGACCGACTGGCCGGAGCGCCAGCGGGTGGCCGTCGGAGGACACGGCTATCTCTGCCACGGCGGGCGGGAGTTCGACGGACGGCCGCTGTCGCCGCTCGACCCCGAGGAGCTGAAGCGGACCGCCGCCGACATCGCCGCGCGCGGTCTGACCTCGGTGGCCGTCTCGTCGGTGTTCTCCCCGGTCGCCGAGGAGGACGAGCGCCGGGCCGCCGAGATCCTCGGCGCCGAACTCGGCCCCGGGGTGCACTTCTCGCTCTCGCACGAGCTCGGCCGGGTCGGGCTGCTGGCCCGCGAGAACGCCACGATCATCAACGCGGCCCTGCGCGACCTGGCGACCGTGATCGTGGAGTCGTTCGCCAAGTCGCTCGCCGAGGTGTCGCTGACCGCCCCGTTCTTCCTGTCGCAGAACGACGGCACGCTCATGGACGTGGACTTCGCCCGCGCCTACCCGGTGGCCACCTTCGCGTCGGGGCCCACCAACTCGATGCGTGGCGCCGCCTTCCTGTCCGGGCTCGGCGACTGCGCGGTCGTCGATGTCGGCGGCACCACCGCGGACGTCGGCATCCTGGCCGGCGGCTTCCCGCGCGAGGCGGCGGGGGAGAGCGAGGCCGCGGGCATCCGTACCAACTTCCGTATCCCCGACGTCCTCTCCCTCGGGATCGGCGGCGGCTCCCTGGTGTCGCCGGACGGCGAGACCGGTCCCCGCTCGGTCGGATTCCGGCTCACCGAGGAGGCGCTGGTCTTCGGCGGCTCCACCCTGACCGCCACCGACCTCGCGGTCGCCGCGGGCCGCGCCGACATCGGCGACCGCTCCCGCGTCGCCCACCTGGACCCGGAGTTCACCGCCCGTGCGCTCGACCGGATCGCCGAGCGGCTGGCCGAGACCGTCGACCGCATGCGCACCTCGGCGGGGGCGCTGCCGGTCGTCGCGGTGGGCGGCGGCAGCGTACTGGTGCCCGCGGCCCTGCCCGGTTTCGACGATGTGCGCCGCCCCGGCCACTTCGACGTCGCCAACGCGGTGGGCGCCGCCATCGCCCAGGTCGGCGGAGAGGTGGACCGGGTCTTCCAGGTCCCGGAGGGGCGCCGGGACGCGGTGCTCGCCGAGGCCCGTGAGGAGGCCGTGGGCCGGGCCGAGAGCGCGGGCGCCAGGCCCGGCACGGTCCGCGTCGTCGACGTGGAGGAGGTCCCGCTGGCCTACCTGCCGGGCGGCGCGACCCGTATCCGCGTCAAGGCGGTCGGCGACCTCGACCTGAACGGCATCGGCAGCACCCGTGCCCCGGCCGGGGCACGCGACACCCATGGAGCAGCGTCACATGCGTGAGATCAACCTCGACAACCTGGACGACATCGCGCGCGGCGCGGGCATCCTCGGCACCGGCGGGGGCGGCGACCCGTACATCGGCAAGCTGCTGGCCCGCGAGGCCATCCGCAAGTACGGCCCGGTCCGGCTCGTCGCCTTCGACGAGGTGCCGGCCGACGCGACCGTGGTGCCCGTCTCGGGGATGGGGGCGCCGACGGTGCTGCTGGAACGCGTCCCCGCCGGCGGCGAGGAAGTGGCCGCCCTGCGCGCCCTGGAGAAGCACATCGGCCGGGCCGCCACCCACATCGCGCCGATCGAGGTGGGCGGCGTCAACTCCATGCTGCCCATCGCCTGCGCCGCCGAGGCGGGGCTGCCGCTGGTCGACGGCGATGCCATGGGCCGTGCCTTCCCCGAGGCGCAGATGGTGCTGCCCGGCCTGATCGGGGTGGCCAACACCCCGATGGCGCTCGCCGACGACAAGGGCAACAGCATCATCGTCGACGCCGTCTCCAACCATGCCGCCGAGCGCATCGCGCGGGCCGTCTGCGTGGAGCTCGGCTGCCAGATCTCCAGCGCCGACACCGTGATGCGGGGCGACCAGCTCGCCGCCGGCCTCGTCCCCGACACGCTGACGCTCGCCGAGCGGCTCGGCACCGCCGTGCGCGAGGCGCGCGCCGCGCACACCGACCCGGTGCTTGCGGCCCGGGCGATGCTGTCCGGCACGCATCTGCTGACCGGCAAGGTGATCGACGTGAGCCGCCGCACCCAGGGCGGCTTCGCCCGGGGCAGTGCCCGGATCGAGGGCATCGGCGAGGAAGCGGGCCGGGTGCTGGAGCTCGGCTTCCAGAACGAGCATCTGCTGGCCACCCGCGACGGCGAGACGGTCGCCACCACGCCGGACCTCATCTGTGTGCTGGACACCGACACCGGCGACCCGGTGACCACCGAGGGCCTGCGCTACGGCCTGCGCGTCAGTGTCCTCGCGGCCCCCTGCGACCCGCGCTGGACCAGCCCGGGCGGCCTGGCGCTCGCCGGGCCGCGGTACTTCGGGTACGACGTGGACTATCTGCCGTTCCGGCAGAGCTGACCCGCGGGCCCGACCACACGGGTGCCCGGCCGGTCCGCGCGGAGCGGACCGGCCGGGCACCCCTTGTGCCGAGCGATCCCTTGTCTCAGGCCGCGCGCTTGCCGCTCTTCATGGACACGGCCACGCAGGCCAGTCCCAGCAGCACGGTCAGACCGCCGATGATGACGTTGTTCAGGACGATGCCGAGGCCGGGGCTGCTGCCGACGATCCACGTCGAGAGGATCGTCCAGATTCCCATCGCGCAGATGGCCCAGCTCAGGCCGTACATGCGCTCCGGCATGACGGTGAACCCGAGGCCCAGCGCGGCGATCGCGATACCCATGATCAGGTTGTGCGTCGTGAGTGCGGGCTGACTCGCGGTGAAGTGCAGCACCCACGGCGAGATGGCGCAGTAGAGACCGACGAGGAACACCGGTGCGTCCACAAGGGCCACATCGCGGCCACCGAGCATGCGGTCGTAGCGATCGCGCATTTCGGAAACATCCGGGTGACTGGCCATGTCACGGCCGGTGTGCGAGAGATTTGACATGGGGTTCGTCTCCTTCCCTCCTGCAGCCCGGCCCGTCACTTCCGTGCGATGCGCGGCCTGCAATGTCATTCTGCGCTTATATCGCCCTTATGTGTAGATTCCGGGCCCGCAAAATCCGAGGGAACCGCGTGGGATCACGTGAGGACCCTGTGATCCGGGCCGGCGTCCAGCCGCCCCGCCAGGGCCACCAGGCCGGGCGTCCGCAGCACCCGGTCCCCGTGGCCCGGCAGCGGCACGTGCAGCGGCTCCGTCCAGCGCGGGGGGATCGCGCCGAAGCCGTACACCGCGCCCGCCAGACCGCCGGTCACGGCGGCCACCGTGTCGGTGTCCCCGCCCGTGTCGACGGCCGCCGCCAGGGCGCTCTCGAACGTGTCCGCGGTGCGCAGCGCCCACAGCGCGGTGCCCAGGCACGGCCAGACCGCACCGTTGAACTCCGTAGCCGCCCCGGGGTGCCAGTCCGGCGCGAGGACGGTGGCCCAGCGGCCGCGGTGTTCCTCGTGCACACGGTCCAGGGCGCCCGGGACGGCGCCGAGCGGATCGCCGCCGTCCAGCGCCACCCGGATCAGCTCGTGGAGCACCGCGGTGCCCTCCCAGGCGGCCCGGTCACCATGGGTCAGCGCGGCGATACGGCGGGCCGCGTCCATGGTCGCCGTCCGGCCCCGCGCCGCGAAGTACACGGCGGAGGTGGCCGCCCGCATCAGGGAACCGTTGCCCGCCGCGCGCCCGTTGACCTGGAAGTGCAGCGCCGCCGCGAGGTCCCACGGCTCGCCGCTCGTCAGGACGTCCTCGGTCTGGAGCCCGATGTCCTTCGGGTCGCCCGCCGCCCACCTGCGAAACCGGCCGAACATGTCGGGAAGGTCGAGGCCGCCCCGCTCCAGCAGCGACTCCGCGACCAGCACGGCCATCTGCGTGTCGTCCGTGGCCTCGCCCGGATCCCAGCCGCCGCCCCCGCACATCGTGCCGACGCCGTCCGGGAAGCGTGCCGTGTACACACCGGCGGGGCCGAACTCGAAGGGCGCGCCCAGCGCGTCGCCCACCGCCGAACCGACGACGGCGCCCGCCACCCGGTCCTGCCGTCCCACGCGGCCTGGAGGATTCATCCGGTCAGCGTACGCACGACGCTCCCCCGTCCGTGCGCGGGTTCAGGACACGTCGACCACCACCGAGTGCCAGCCGGTCGCGCCGTCGGGCACGGTGCCCGTGCGCGTGCCGGTCTGGGTGGCGCCGGTTCCGTCGGTGGCGCGGACCTGGAGGGTGTGACGGCCGGGAGTCGCGGGCCACTCCCACACCCACTGGCGCCAGGTGTCCCGGCTGTCCGCGGCGGCGAGCCGGGCCATGTGCCACTTTCCGTCGTCCACCCGGACCTCGACCCGGGAGATGCCGCGGTGCTGGGCCCAGGCCACCCCGGCCACCGGCACGAGGCCGGCCTTCGGGGAGGCGAGCGGGCGGGGGGTGTCGATCCGTGACTCGGTCTTGACCGGTGCCTGCTGGGCCCAGTCCCGCCTGACCCAGTAGGCGTCGTAGGCGGCGAACGTCGTCAGCTCGATGTCCTCGATCCACTTGCAGGCGGAGACGTATCCGTACAGGCCGGGTACGACCATCCGGACCGGGAAGCCGTGCTCGAAGGGCAGCGGTTCGCCGTTCATTCCGAAGGCCAGCATCGCCTCGCGCCCGTCCATGACCGTCCCGACCGGGGTGCCGATCGTCATGCCGTCGACGGAACGCGCCACGAGCTGGTCGGCGGGGCCGCCCTCGGACGGGGGGCGTACTCCGGCGTCGCGCAGGAGATCGGCCAGCCGCACGCCGAGCCACCTGGCGTTGCCGACGTAGGGTCCGCCGACCTCGTTGGACACGCAGGCCAGGGTGATGTCGCGTTCGACGACCTCCCTGCGCAGCAGGTCGTCGAGGCCGACGGTGACGGGCCGCGCCACACCCCTGCCATGGATCCTCAGCCGCCATGTGGCGGCGTCGACGCGTGGCACGACCAGAGCCGTGTCCACCCGGTAGAAGTCCTTGTTCGGGGTGATGAACGGGCTCAGCCCCGGGATCCTCAGATCGGCACCGGCCGGGATCTCCGGTGCGGGGGACCGCGGCGCCGGGAGGACCAGGTCATGACGGGAGGCATAGGCCCCGGCCTGGACGGAGGAGGTGAGCCGCCGGCCCAGGAGTCCCGCGCCCGCCGAGGCCGCCGCTGTGGCGGTGGCCGCGACCACGAAGCCCCGGCGGTCGAAGCCGCCGTCCGCCCCTCTGCCCCGTTCCCCGGCTGCGGGAGGAGGCACCGGTGCCAGCCGTCCGACCAGGAGGTACAGCACCGCGACGGCCACCGCGGCACCCACCACCGAGGGCAGTGCGTCGGCCGGCGCGCCCTCCGGACGCCCTGTCGCCGCCACGGCCCCGACCAGGCCGAAGACCAGGACGGCGGCGGACCCCATCCGCCGGTGCCGCAGCGCCAGCACCCCGATCACCATGGCGAAGAGCGCCAGAAGGATCAGGATCCCGAGCTGGAGCGCCAGCTTGTCGGCGGTGCCGAAGTTCCGTACGGCGAACTCCCGCACGGCCGGGGGAGCGCGGTCGATCACCGCACCGCCCACCGCCGTGACCGGGCCCGCCTCGGGACGTACCAGAGCCGCGGCCAGCTCGGCGACCGCCAGGGCGCAGAACCCGGCGATCAGACCGCTGAGCGCGGCGAGGGCGGTGCGCGTCCCGCCCGGCCGCGGGGGCCGGGCGGACCCGGTCCGCGGTGCGTCGTCTCGATCTCCACTCACGACGGGGATTCGTCGCCCGGGTCCGGGCGGATTGCTCCCTCACCCGATCGATCGCGGGTCAGTCCAGGCCGCGTGCACGTTCGAACCGGGCCCGTGCCTCCGCGAGGCCGACGAGCGGATCCGGGTAGTCGATCGCGGCCCGGCGCGGCCCGGTGATCTTCCACGGCTCGTGGATCTCGCCGCGCGCCAGTTCCGCGAGTTCGGGCACCCAGCGGCGCACATAGGCGCCGTGCGGATCGAACCGCTTGCCCTGGACCACCGGGTTGAGGACCCGGTTGGGGCGGGTGTCGGTGCCGGTGCCCGCCATCCACTGCCAGTTGAGCTGATTGTTCGCCACGTCGCCGTCGACCAGCAGGTCCAGGAAGTGCCGGGCGCCCACCCGCCAGTCCGCGTACAAGGTCTTGGTGAGGAAGCCGGCCACGAGCATCCGGCCCCGGTTGTGCATCCAGCCCTCGTACGCCAGCTGTCGCATCGCCGCGTCGACCAGCGGGTAGCCGGTGCGCCCCGCACGCCAGGCCTCGATCTCGTCCGCGTCGGACCGCCACCGGTCGTGCCGTGTGCGGTAGTCCTCCCGGGCGGCGTCCGGCCGTGCGGCGAGCACCTGGTGGTGGAAGTCCCGCCACGCGAGCTGCCGGACGAACGCGTCGGCGCCCGGTCCGCCGCGTTCCCTCGCCCGGTTGATCACTTCGGCCGCCGAGAGGCAGCCGAAGTGGAGGTGGGGGGAGAGCCGGGAGGTCGCGTCACCGGCCAGATCGTCGTGACCGTGCTCGTAGTCGGCCAGCGGGCCGTGCAGCCAGGACGACAGCAGCCGGCGTCCGGCCGACTCGCCGCCTGCGGCGAGCCCGGGGGAGACGCCGGTGACCTCCGTCCGCCCGGGCGGCGTCCCCGGCTCCACGCCGTCCGGCAGCCGCACCGCGCGGGGCGCGGCCAGTGTTCCCCGTACGCCCGCCTCCTCCCAACGGCGCAGGTACGGCGTGAACACCGCGTAGTGATCACGGCCCGCCGGGACGACCCGGCCCGGGGCGACCGCGGTGACCACCGCGTCGTGGACGTGCAGGGCGCAGCCGGCCTCCGCGAGAGCCGTGCGCAGCCCGCTCTCGCGGTGCGTCGCGTACCCGCTCACCCCGCCGGCGACGTGCAGACTCCGCGCACCGGTCTCCACGGCCACGGCACGGGCGGCGGCCACCACGTCGCCGTCCCGGACGACGAGCCGCCCGCCGCGGCGGCGCAGGGCCGCGTCGAGGTCGGTGAGGCAGTCGGCGAGGAACGCCCGCCGGTTCGGCGCGTCGAAGCCGGCCCGGTGGATGCCCCGGTCGCGTACGAACAGCGGAACGACGGCATCCGCGTCCCGTACCGCGGCCCGCAGCACCGGGTTGTCGTGCACCCGCAGGTCGGAGGTGAACAGTGCGACGGAGACGGTCATGCAGATGTGTCCTTCCCGATGGAGGTCGTGCCGGCGTCGTTCATGTCTGGTCCCCGAGGCAGTCGCGCAGCCGGATCAGCCCGTCGCGCAGCCGTGTCTTGACCGTCCCGAGCGGTACGGACAGCAGCTCCGACACCTCGCGTTGGGTCAGCCCCTGGTAGTAGGCGAGGGTCACGGACTGGCGCTGCACCTCGGAGAGCGTCCGCACACAGCCGCGGACCTGTTCGCGCTCCAGCCGGGTCTCCACCTCTTCGGTGACCTGGTCGAAGGCGGGCGTACGGTCCAGCAGCGCCGCCCTGTGCTCACGGGCCGCCGAAGCCTCGGCCGAGCGCACCCGGTCCACGGCCCGGCGGTGGGCGACGGTCAGCACCCAGTTCATCGCGCTGCCCCGGGAAGCCCGGAAACGAGCGGCCGACCGCCAGACCTCGACCAGGACCTCCTGCGCGACCTCCTCGGACTGGGCGCGATCGCGCAGCACGCTCCGCACGAGCCCGAGGACGGGCCCGCTCACCGTCTCGTACACCGTGGCGAAGGCTTCCTGGTCGCCCCGGGCCACCAGCCCCAGCAGTTCCTGGAGATCGGGCCCCGCCGACGGCGCTCCGCTGCGGTGCAGGGCTTCTTTCACGCGGGCTCCTCCCTGATCGCGCATCGGCTCCCCGAAGTGATCCGGGACCGACGGAAGCGCGGATTGGTCAGTGCGCGAGATCCTTCCACGCCTCCCGAAATTCGCGATACATCGTGGTTGACGCGTCTGGGTGAACGCGATATGTTCGCCCACGAGTATTCGATGACGAGGTAAAAAGGGTGGTGGGGTCGGTGGCCAAGCGGCGCAAGCTCAGCAATCCGCTGGCGCTGACGGTCATGGTGCTGCTCGCCGAGCGCTCCATGCACCCGTACGAGATCGCCCAGACGCTTCGGCGGCGCGGCAAGGAACACAGCGTCAAGATCAATTTCGGCTCGCTCTACACCGTCGTCCAGAACCTGGAGAAGCACGGGTACGTGGAGGTGGCCGGCGTCCAGCGGCAGGGCAACCGCCCCGAGCGCACGCTCTACGGCATCACCGGGGCCGGGCGTGCGGAGATGCTGGACTGGCTCTCCGATCTGCTCGCCGTGCCCGCCGCCGAGTACCCGGTCTTCGAGACGGCGCTGTCGCTGCTGCCGGTGCTGCCGCCGCAGGACGTGGCGGAGCTGATGGAGACCCGGGGGGCGGCGCTGGCGATCCAGGCGGCGGCCCTGCGGGGCGTCCTCGGTCAGCTGGGGGAGAAGCTGCCCCGCGTCTTCGTCATCGAGACCGAATACCAGCTGCACATGATCGACGCACAGCTGGAGTGGATCAACGACTTCCGCACCGAACTGACCGACGAGACCATCAGCGGCATCGAGGAGTGGAAGTCCTTCCACGAGACAGGTGCAGTCCCGCAGGACTGGCAGGACCTGGACGAGCAGGAGATCGTCCTGGACCCGCAGCGGAACGGCTGAGGCCGGGGCCGGCGCTGATCCGCCGGACCGAGACCTGGACGCAGGAAACAGACAGGGAAAGACCCCGGTGGGAGCTGTTGGAGCAGCGACCGCCGGGGTCTCGAACCCCGAACCGGTCACGCCGTGGAGGCGAGCCGGGCGATCGAGGTGCGGCACACCAAGGATAGCCCGGCGCTCTTCGCGCGGACCGGCTCGGCATACCCGAGTGCTCGGTGCACCCGAGCACCCCGCCGACCACAGGAGAGCTCTGCCATGAGCACCCGTGCGCCCGCAGTAGTGGCGCGAGACCTGATCAAGACCTATCCCGGCGATGTCACCGCCCTGGGCGGCATGGACCTCGCCATCGAGACCGGCACGGTCTTCGGACTGCTCGGCCCCAACGGCGCCGGCAAGTCCACCACCGTCAAGATCCTCACCACCCTGGCCCGTCCCGACTCCGGCACCGCGACCGTCGCCGGACACGACGTGCTGCGTCACCCCGACCGGGTCCGCCGCGCCATCGGTGTCGTGGCCCAGAAGTCCGGCGCCGACCCGGTCGCCACCGGCCGGGAGAACCTCCTGCTCCAGGGCAGGCTGTACGGGATGCGGGGCGCGGCCGTCCGGCACCGCGCCGATGAGCTGCTGGACCGCTTCGACCTCGCCGACGCGGGGAACCGCCAGGTCAAGGGGTACTCCGGAGGGATGCAGCGCCGCCTCGACGTGGCGCTCGGCCTGGTCCACCGCCCCGAGGTGCTCTTTCTCGACGAACCCACCACCGGGCTCGACCCCGAGGCCCGTACGGCGATGTGGGACGAGATCGCCCGGCTGGCCGGGGACGAGGGGCTGACCATCGTCCTCACCACGCACTACCTGGAGGAGGCCGACCGGCTCGCCGAGCGGATCGCGATCGTCGACCGCGGCCGGGTCGTCGTCGAAGGCACCCCCGACGAGCTCAAGGGCGAACTCCGGGGCGACGCCGTCCACATGGAGCTGCGCGCCGAGGGCGACGCCGGGATGATCACCGCCGCGCTCGGCGGACTGCCCGGTGTGCACGAGGCGCTGGTCGACGGCCGTCGGGTGAGCGTGCGCGCCGGGGACGGCGCCGCGGCCGTCCCCGTCCTGCTCGCCGCCCTGGAGCGGGCCGGCGCGGCGGTCGCCGCTGCCACCGTGGCCCGCCCCTCTCTCGACGACGTCTATCTGCGCTACGCCGGACGCCGCTTCGCCGACGCCGAAGCCGCGTCCGCCCGGCAGACCCCCGTCCTCAGCGCCGCCGGAGGCGACCGATGAGCAGCCGCGCACTCGCCCAGACCTGGTACATGACCCAGCGTCAGCTCATGCAGATCGTCCGGCAGCCGATCTTCCTGGCGATCTCCCTGATCCAGCCGGTGATCTGGCTGTTCCTGTTCGGCAATCTCTTCAGGAAGGTCGTCGAGCTCGGTGGCTTCGGCACCACGTCCTATCTGGACTACCTGATCCCCGGCATCGTGGTGATGAGCGCGCTCGGATCGAGCATGTGGGCCGGGATGGGCACCCTGGAGGAGATCGAGCGGGGCACCCTGAACCGCTTCCTGACCACGCCGGTCAGCCGCAACGCGCTGATGAACGCCAACGTCGTGCAGAACGGCATCAGCACGGCCGTGCAGTCCGTCGTCATCGTGCTGCTCGGCCGGGCCGCCGGAGCCGCCTACCCGGGCGGTGCGGGCGGACTGCTGATCCTGGTCGTCGCCTCGGTGCTGCTCGGAACGGTCTTCGGCGCGCTCTCCAACGCCCTGGGGATGCTGGTCCGCCGGCGCGAGTCGATCATCGGCATCAACACCTTCCTGCTGCTGCCGCTGACCTTCCTCTCCTCCTCCTTCATGGCCCCGGGCCAGATGCCGTCCTGGATGCGGCACATCGCCGACTTCAACCCCGTCAACTGGGCGATGGTGGCCGGACGTTCGGCTCTGAACGGTGACCCGGACTGGGGTGTGGTGCTCGGTCGCGGGGGAGCCCTTCTGGTCCTCGCGGTGGTGGCGGTCGGGCTGTCGACCCGTACGTTCCGCTCGTACCAGAAGTCCGTCTGACGCGCGCCTACGGAAACGTCGCGCCATCGACCCGGTCCGGGACCGGATCCCCGGGCCGGGTCCTCGGTTTCCGTACCGCCCTCAGCGCGAGGAAGACCAGCAGCCCGAACGGCGAGAGCAGGATCGTCAGCACCAGCAACGGCCCCATCACCAGCGGGGAGATCCCCAGCCGGCGCCCTTCCAGGAACATCCACTGGCCCAGCAGCAGATCCCAGGCGATCACCTGCGCCCAGATCGCCGCACGGCCATGACCAGGTAGAGCACCAGCACCGGCAGAACGGTGAGCGGCGAGGCGGCGCGCGGCGCCGAGGGGTGATTCCGCGCCCCGGACGCGCGTACGCCCCGGCGACCACCAGGGCCTCTCGTCTGGGTCAGGCCAAACGGAAGACCCTGGAACCCGAGGCCGGCCGGGGCGTACGGGTGTGATTCCGGTGTTACGCGGCGCTCTCCTGCTCGCGCTCCACCTGCGCGTTCCACTCGCGCTTGACCGAGCGCCAGGCGTCGTCGTTCTGGCCGAGCCGCCAGTAGCCCGAGATGGACAGCCGGTCGAGCGGGATCTCGCGGTCCAGACGCAGATGGCGGCGGATCTCCTTCACGAAGCCCGCCTCGCCGTGCACGAACGCCTGGACCTCGCCCGCGGGGAACTCCAGCTCCTTGACGGCGGCGGTCAGCGCCTCGCCGACGGGCCGGTCGCCGCGGTGCAGCCAGGTCACGGCCACCCCGTCGGGCGTCACGATCTTCTGCTCCTCCGAGGCGTCCGGCACCTCGACGAAGGCGTGCACCAGTGCGCCCGCCGGCATCTGCTCCAGCGCCGCCGCGATCGCCGGCAGCGCGCTCTCGTCGCCGGCCAGCAGGTGCCAGTCGGCCGAGGCCTGCGGCCCGTAACCGCCGCCGGGGCCGAGGAAGGTCACCTGCTCGCCCACCCGTGCCCGCTGGGCCCATGGTCCCGCGAGGCCCTCGTCGCCGTGCACGACGAAGTCGACGGCCATCTCCCGGGTGACCGGGTCCCACGAGCGCACGGTGTACGTACGGGTGGTGGGCCACAGCTCGCGCGGGTAGGCCTCCCGGATGGCGGCCATGTCGAACGGGTGGGCGTAGTCCGCGCCCTCGGGCGCGAAGCACAGCTTGATGTAGTGGTCGGTGAAGCCGGAGAGGGTGAAGTCCGCGAGCCCTTCGCCGCCGAGGACCACCCGCACCATGTGCGGGGTGATCTGCTCGGTGCGCACGACCTGCGCCCCCTGGGCCTTGGGTCCCTGCCGGGCCGGCCGCTCTGCCACGAGGTACTCCCTGATTCGAAGACTTAGGTATACCTAAGTTAGCACCTCAGTGCTCAAGGACGGTCAGCAGCCGCCGCATCGCCCCGCCCAGCCCCCACCGCGCCGCCAGCGCCTCCAGGGCGGCCGGGTCGCGCGGCTCGCGCGGCAGCGCCGGATCGAAGTCGGGCAGGGGGACGTCCCCGGCCACCCGGACCACCTTCGGCGCGACGGCCACATAGGCGCGCGACTCGTCCAGCCGCTTGCGCTGCGACGGGGTCAGCTTCGCCTTCGGGTCGTCCACCGCCGCCATGATCCCGTCGAGATCGCCGTACGCGTCCAGCAGCTTCGCCGCCGTCTTCTCGCCGATGCCGGGGACGCCCGGGAGCCCGTCGCTCGGGTCGCCGCGCAACAGCGCCAGATCGACGTAGCCCGCGCCGTCCACGCCGTACTTCTCGCGCAGCCACGCCTCGTCGGTCACCTGGAGCGTGCCGACGCCCTTGAGCGGGTAGAGCACGCGCACCTGACGGGCGTCGTCGACCAGCTGATACAGGTCGCGGTCGCCGGTGACGATGTCCACCGGGCCGGTCGCCCGCGCCGTGAGGGTGCCGATGACGTCGTCCGCCTCGTACGGCGTGACGCCGACCCGGGCGATCCCGAGGGCCGCCAGCACGTCCTCGATGATCGGGACCTGCGGGGACAGCGTGTCGGGGATCTCCTCCTCGTCCGTCTGCCCGGCGGGCGTCTCCTCGGCGACCCGGTGCGCCTTGTACGTCGGGATCAGGTCGACCCGCCACTGGGGACGCCAGTCGTTGTCCCAGCAGGCGACCAGATCGTCCGGCCGGTGGTCCTGCACCAGGCGGCCGATGAAGTCGAGGAGCCCGCGCACGGCGTTCACGGGCGTCCCGTCCGGCGCGCGCACCGAGTCGGGCACCCCGAAATAGGCGCGGAAGTACAGGGAGGCGGTGTCGAGGAGCATCAGGCGTCGCGTCACACCCCGATGATGCCGCACACCACCGACACCGGCCGTCGCGGACGCCGGCCGAGGGGGTGCGTGGGCGAGGCGGGCGGGTGGCTGCAATCATCCGTTCATGTGTGACCTGGATCACTCTTGTGTTTGGGTCGTGTAAGTGGGGGCAGGCGCGCAGCCGGAGCGGATCACGTACCGGTTTCAACCGGTGTGCGTGTCATGCGGACCGAATCCGCGCCGCTCCACGGTCTGCCGGAGGGGGTGGCAGACCGTTTTTCGGTTCAACCCGCGAGGTGTATGTGTCAAGGCTGCAAGCTGAACGCTTGTACAAGGTGTTCGGCAGACGACCCGATCAAGCCGTGCAGAAACTCGAAGGCGGCGCCGACCGCGACGAGCTGCGCGCCGACGGAACGACCGCAGCGGTGATCGACGCCTCGTTCACCGTCGAACCGGGACAGATCTTCGTCGTGATGGGTCTGTCCGGGTCCGGGAAGTCCACGTTGTTGCGCATGCTCAACGGACTTCTGGAGCCCACCGCCGGACGCGTGCTCTTCGACGGCCAGGACCTGACCGCCCTGAGCCCCGCCGAACTGCGCCATGTCCGGTCCTCCAAGATCAGCATGGTCTTCCAGCACTTCGCGCTCTTTCCCCACCGCAGTGTGCTGGAGAACGCCGCGTACGGCCTGGAGGTCCAGGGCGTACCGCGTGCCGAGCGCGAGAAGCGCGCCGCCGAGGCGCTGGAGCTGACCGGCCTCGCCGGCTGGGAGAAGTCCTGGCCCGACGAGCTGTCCGGCGGCATGCAGCAGCGTGTCGGCCTGGCCCGCGCCCTGGCCACCGACGCCGACCTGCTGCTGATGGACGAGTCCTTCAGCGCGCTCGACCCGCTGATCCGCCGGGACATGCAGGACCAGCTGCTCGAACTGCAGAAGCGGCTGAAGAAGACCATCGTCTTCATCACCCACGACCTCAACGAGGCCATGCGCCTCGGCGACCGGATCGCCGTGATGCGCGACGGGAGGATAGTCCAGCTCGGCACCGCCGAGGACATCCTCGTCACCCCGGCCAACGACTACGTCGCCTCCTTCACCCAGGACGTCGACCGGACCCGGGTGCTGACCGCGGGCGCCATCATGGCCGAGCCGCACACCGTGATGGGCAGCAGCACGGACGACGGCGAGGAACTGCGCACCGCGGCCGATGTGCTCGCGGCCGCCCCGGCCACCGTCACCGAGTCCACGCCGATCATCGAGCTCTTCACGCCCTGCTCGCGCAGCGGTGTCGCGGTCGCCGTGACCGACGCCGAGGGCGAGCTCGTCGGTGTCGTACCGCGCGCCCGGCTGCTCGCCGTCCTCGGCGAGCCGATGACCCCCGCCGAGCCCCCGCAGGACGTCAGGCCCGGCACGGCCGGCACGAAGAAGGTGGCCAGTGTTTAGGCTCCCTCTCGGCGACTGGGTCGACTCCGCCGTCGACTGGCTCCAGACCCACCTGGCCTGGCTGTTCGACGCGATCAGCTCGATCGTCAGCACGATGTTCGACGGCATCGCCGCCGTGCTCTCCGCCCCCGCCCCGCTGCTCTTCGCCGGCATCGTCGCGGTCATCGCCTGGTGGCTGCGCGGCCTGCTCGCCGGTGTGCTCGCCTTCGTAGGCTTCGCGGTCATCGACTCCGTCGAGCTGTGGGACGAGGCGATGGACACCCTCACCCTGGTGCTCGTCGCGACCATCATCGCGCTGGTGCTGGCCGTACCGCTGGGCATCTGGGCGTCCCGCTCCAAGACCGTCAGCGCCGTGACCCGGCCGGTCCTGGACTTCATGCAGACCATGCCCGCCATGGTCTATCTGATCCCCGGCGTCATCTTCTTCGGCGTCGGCGTGGTCCCCGGGATCATCGCCACCATCATCTTCTCGCTGCCTCCGGGTGTCCGGATGACCGAACTCGGCATCCGCCAGGTCGACGGCGAGCTGGTCGAGGCCGCCGAGGCCTTCGGCACCACCAAGCGCAACACCCTGCTGCGGGTCCAGCTGCCGCTGGCCCTGCCCACGATCATGGCGGGCATCAACCAGGTCATCATGCTGGGCCTCTCCATGGTGGTCATCGCCGGCATGGTCGGCGGCGGCGGCCTCGGCGGCGCCGTCTACCGCGCCATCGGCAACGTGGACGTCGGTCTCGGCTTCGAGGCGGGCATCTCCATCGTCATCGTGGCGATGTACCTGGACCGGATGACCGGCGCGCTCGGCCGCGAGGTCTCCCCGCTGGCCCGCCGCGCGCTCGCCAGGGCGCAGGCGATGGCCGGCGGACTCAAGATCTGGAACCACCGCCCGCAGCCCGTCGTCGCGGTCTCCGGCGTCGTGATCCTCGCGCTCGTCGCGGGCGCCCTGGGCGTCTTCGGCTCCTCCGGCCCGGACAAGGGCGAGAACGCCGCCGACGGCTCGGCCATCGGCGCGGGCAAGAAGATCAGCATGGGTTACATCCCGTGGGACGAGGGCATCGCCTCCACCTTCCTCTGGAAGGAGATGCTGGAGCGGCGAGGCTTCGAGGTCGACGTCAAGCAGTACGAGGCCGGCGCGCTCTACACCGGCATGGCCAACGGCCAGATCGACTTCGAGACCGACTCCTGGCTCCCGGTCACCCACGCCAGCTACTGGAAGAAGTACCAGGACCGCCTGGAGGACATGGGCTCCTGGTACGGCCCCACCTCGCTGGAGCTGGCCGTCCCCTCGTACATGAAGGACGTGCAGTCGCTGGACGACCTCAAGGGCAAGGGCTCGCAGTTCAAGGGCCGGATCGTCGGCATCGAGCCGAGCGCCGGCGAGAGCGGCCTGCTCAAGGACAAGATCCTGCCGGGCTACGGCCTGGACAAGGAGTACAAGGTCGTCGACGGCTCCACGCCGTCGATGCTGGCCGAACTGAAGCGCGCGTACGCCAAGAAGGAACCGATCGTCGTTCCGCTCTGGTCGCCGCACTGGGCCTACAACCAGTTCGAGCTCACCAAGCTCAAGGACCCCAAGAACCTCTGGGGCAAGGGCGACGGCATCCACACCCTGGCCCGCAAGGGCTTCTCCGCCGACAACCCCGAGGTCGGCAGCTGGCTCAAGAACTTCAAGATGAGCGAGGACCAGCTCACCAGTCTTGAGGCGCAGATCCAGAAGTCCGGCTCCGGCAAGGAGCAGGAGGCGGTCCGCACCTGGCTGAAGGCCAACCCGGGCGTCGCCGACAAGTGGACCCCGGTCGCCAAGGGCGGCACGGCCAAGGGCGCCGGCGGCAAGGACGAGCGCGACCGCGCCGTCGAGATGGCCTGGTTCCCCTGGGAGGAGGACATCGCCGCCACGTACCTGTGGAAGGCGGTCCTGGAGGAGCGCGGTTACAGGATCAACCTCAAGCAGTTCGAGGTCGGCCCGATGTACACCGCGATGTCGCGCGGCCAGATCGACGTGCAGTTCGACGGCTGGCTGCCGTACACCCAGAAGAACTACTGGGAGAAGTACGGCTCGCAGCTGAGCGACCTCGGTTCGTGGTACGGCCCGACCTCCATCGAGATCGCGGTGCCCTCCTACGTGAAGGACGTCAAGTCCCTCGCCGACCTCAAGGGCAAGGCCTCGCAGTTCAAGGGCCGGATCGTCGGTATCGAGCCGGGCACGGCCACGATGGAGAACCTGAAGAAGAACGTCCTGCCGGCCTACGGCCTGGACAAGGAGTACAAGGTCGTCGACTCCTCGACGCCCGGCATGCTGGCCGAGCTGAAGCGCGCGTACGCCAAGAAGGAGCCCATCGCGGTGCTGCTCTGGACCCCGCACTGGGCGTACAGCGAGTACGGCATGACCAAGCTGAAGGACCCCGAGAAGGCCTTCGGCGACGGCGACCGGCTGCACACCATCGCGTCCAAGGACTTCCCGAAGAACTACCCGCAGCTGACGAAGTGGTTCAAGGACTTCAAGCTGAGCGAGGACCAGCTCGCCGGCCTGGAGAACCAGATCCAGAAGCGCGGCGCGGGCCACGAGGAAGAGGCCGTGAAAGCCTGGATGGAGAAGAACCCGGGCATCGTGGACAAGATGGCCCCGCAGTAGGGCCTCCCGCAGGACCCGTGGCACCGGAAAGGGTGGGCACCGCCGACGGCGGGCCCGCCCTTTCCGGGTTTCCGGACGTTCACCATCCGGCCGACCTTGCGCAACCGTATGCGTAATGTGCTGGCAGCCGGAAGGATGACGAGTCGGGAGGGAGCCGGACATGGACGAGAAGGAAGCACTCCGCGTGGGCGCCGCGGTCCGCCGAAGGCGCAGAACCCTGGGACTCACGCTGGCCGCGGTCGCCGGCCGCAGTGGTCTGTCCGTACCGTTCCTCAGCCAGATCGAGAACGAGCGGGCCAGGCCCAGCGCCCGGTCCCTGGACCGGGTCGCCGAAGCCCTGGAGACCACCACGGCACGGCTGCGCGCCGCCGCGGACTCGGCGCGCGCCGTCGACGTGGTGCGCGCGGGCGAGGGCGACGGGGTACGCAGGGTGGTGCGCGGACGACATCAGCTCAGCGCCCTGGAGTTCACCGGGGAGCTCGACCTCCGGCAAGAGTTCCAGCACCGCAACGACGAGGTGATGTACGTGGCGCAGGGCGCCGCCGAAGTGGAGGCCGAGGGGCAGGCGTACCGGCTGGAACAGGGCGACACCCTCTTCCTGTCCGGCGGGGTGCGACACCGCTGGCGGGCCACGGTGCCCGGCACGCGGCTGCTGGTCGTCGCGGTCGCCGAGCACATCGACGCCACCTACGACCCGCGCCGCTGAGCGGGGGCCGCCGTGCGAGTCGTCTCCCTGGTCCCCTCGCTCACCGAGGCCGTCGCGGTGACCGCGCCCGGACTGCTGGTCGGGGTCACCGACTGGTGCACCCACCCGGCCGGCCTGACCGCCGCCCGGATCGGCGGGACCAAGAATCCCGACGTGGCCGCAGTGCTCGCGCTCCGGCCGGATCTCGTCGTCGCCAACGAGGAGGAGAACCGCGAGAGCGACCTCGCGGCGCTCCGGGCCGCCGGGACCGAGGTGCTCGTCACGGAGATCCGCACCCTGGACCAGGCCTTCGAGGAGCTGGACAGGGTCCTGGTCACCGTCTGCGGGCGGGCCAGGCCGCGCTGGCTGGACGAGGCCGAGGCGGCCTGGGCCGCGCTGCCGCCGCCCCGTGCGCCCCGCCGTGCGATCGTGCCGGTCTGGCGCAGGCCCTGGATGGTGCTGGGCCGTGACACCTTCGCCGGGGACCTGCTGGCCAGGCTCGGCGTCGAGAACGTCTACGCGGACCACGACGAGCGCTACCCCCGTATCCCGCTCGACGCGCTCAACGCGGCGGGCGCCGACCTGGTGGTGCTGCCCGACGAGCCCTACCGCTTCACCGCGGACGACGGGCCCGAGGCCTTCCCCGCACTGCCCGCCGCGCTCGTCGACGGGCGGTACCTCACGTGGTACGGGCCGTCACTGGTGCGGGCGCCTTCGGTGCTGCGAGCAGCGCTCCGCTGAACAGCCCGCGCAGCGTCCGTACCCCGACCACCGCCCAGGCCGCCACCAGCAGCACGTACAGCGCGACGGCCAGCCAGGTGTACGCGGTGAGCCCGGTGTGCCGGGCCAGACCGGCGGCGCCCGTGACACAGGTACCGACGGGGAAGGTGAAGCCCCACCACGTCATGGCGAAGGTCATCCCGTTGCGCGCGGCCCGCACCACCAGCGCGGCGGCCAGCGCCAGCCACAGCAGCGCGAACCCCATCACCGGCACCCCGTACAGCACGGCGAACACCCCGAGCCCCGAGGCGTACGGTGCCCCGATCGCACCCTCCGCCACATCGGCGAGCTGATTGACCGCGGTCGTCGACTGGCCCAGCGGGCCGAGGACCAGGAACAGCGTGGGCGTCAGCGCGAGCGGCAGTGGCCCCTGGTGGACGAGCCGGGCGAAGATCAGCGGCAGCATCACCAGCGTGGCCAGCAGACTCAGACCGAACATCGCGTAGCAGACCAGCAGCATCGCCTCCCGCCACTGACCGGCCGGCAGCTCCGGCACCAGCAGCGGACCGAGAGCCGCGGAGACCATCGGCGCCACCACCGGCAGCAGCCACACCGGCGACGCGGTGCCGGGCTCGATCCGGTGGCGTACGACCATCAGATACGGGATCGCGACCGCGGCGGCCAGCCCGATCAGCGTGCCCGCCGTGTACAGCACCACGTCCAGGGCGAGAGCGGCCCGGTGTCCGACGACATCCTGGCCGACCACCATCGTCGAGCCGCCGACGGCCAGCAGGGCCATCGACAGACAGCCGTAGAACGGGGCCACGGCCGGGTCGAGCAGATGGCTGCGGGCCTGGTCGCGGTGGGCGACCCAGTGCCCGGTGCGGGCCGCCAGCACCACGACGAGCGCCACCGCGGCCAGCGCCCACACCACCGTGCAGGCCGCCCGCAGCCCAGGGACGTGCACGGGCAGCGCGACACCCGCGCTCGCGACGATCGAGGTGCCCATGACGGCGGCGTACCAGTTGGGGCCGAGGTACCGCAGGGAAGGCAGCCGCTCGGCGGCGGGTGGAGGGACGGGGGACTGCTGGGTCTGCGGAAAGATGGCCATGCCACGATTTTCTCGGCGGGGGCCTGGCCCCACCAGGGAGTCCGCATCTATGAGGTCATAAGGTGGCTTTATGACCGGCGAAGCGCATGTCCCCCTCTCCCATCGGGTCCCCGACCTCGGAGCGCTGGAACTCCTGCTCGCCGTCGCCCGGCACGGCAGCCTGGGACGCGCGGCCCGGGAGACCGGCGTCACCCAGCCCGCCGCCAGCAGCCGCATCCGATCCATCGAACGGCAGCTCGGCGTGGCCCTGCTGGACCGCTCACCGCGCGGCTCCCGGCTCACCGACGCGGGCGCGCTGGTCACCGACTGGGCGCGCAGGATCGTCGAGGCCGCCGAGGCGTTCGACGCGGGCGCTCAGGCGCTGCGGGACCGGCGCGACTCCAGGCTGCGGGTCGCCGCCTCCATGACCATCGCCGAGTACCTGCTGCCCGGCTGGCTGATAGCGCTGCGCTCCGAACGGCCGGACACGGCGGTCTCGCTGCTCGCCGGGAACTCGGCGGCGGTCGCCGGCCGGCTGCTGGCCGGCGAGGCCGACCTCGGGTTCGTGGAGGGCCTGTCCGTGCCGGAGGGGCTCGACGGCACGGTCATCGCCCATGACCGCCTCGTCGTCGTGGTCGCTCCGTCCCACGCCTGGGCCCACCGCCTCACCCCCCTCTCCCCGCAGGAACTGGCCGCGGCCCCGTTGATCCTGCGCGAGTACGGCTCCGGCACCCGCCAGGTCCTGGACGCCGCCCTCGCCGTGCACGGCGGCCTCGCCCAGCCGCTGCTCGAACTCTCCTCCACGACCGCGGTGAAGGGAGCGGCGGAGAGCGGCGCCGGGCCGTGTGTCCTGAGCGAACTGGCGCTCGGCGAGGAGCTGTCCTCGCGGCGCCTGATCAAGGTCCCGGTCGCCGGAGTGCGCCTGCGACGCCAGCTGCGCGCGGTCTGGCCCGCCGGCCACCGCCCGACCGGACCGGCCCGCGACCTGCTGTCACTGACCGCGCGGGACGGCCGGGCGCGCCCTTGAAGTCCCTTGCACCCGCGTAAAATCCCTGGTGGGAGCCCGGGCTCGTGGTGAAGGATGCGCGGATGGATGTGATCGCTCCACCCGCCACCGGCGTCCGCCACCACTGGGCCGATCTCCCCGCCGCGGCCCGGAGCGCCGTCGAGGACATCCTCGGCGCCCGTGTCGTCGAGGCGCGCAGCCAGAGCGGCGGGTTCTCGCCGGGCGTGGCCGCCCGCGTCCGGCTCGCGGACGGGCGGCGCGCCTTCGTCAAGGCGGTGAGCGCGGGGACGAACGCCGACAGCCCGGACCTGCACCGCGCCGAGGCCCGGAACACCGCGGCGCTCCCGCCCGGCGCCCCCGTGCCCCGGCTGCTCGGTTCGTACGACGACGGCACCCTGGTCGCCCTCGTGCTCCAGGACATCGACGGCCGCCAGCCCCGCGTCCCCTGGGAACCCGCCGAGCTGGACCGGGTCCTGGCGGCGGTCGGTGAGCTGGGCGCCGCCCTGACCCCGGCACCGTTCGACGCACCCGCCGTGGCCGTCCGCAAGGCCAGGATGTTCACCGGCTGGCGGACCCTGTCGGCCGAGGGGGACCCGGGCCGGCTCGACCCGTGGGCGGCCCGCAATCTCGGCCTGCTCGCGGAGCTGGAGTCGGGCTGGGAGGAACCGGCCGCCGGGGAATGCCTCGCCCACAGCGACCTGCGGGCCGACAACATCCTGCTCACGGACGACCGGGTGGTCTTCGTCGACTGGCCCCACGCCCTGAGGGCCGCGCCCTGGTTCGACCTGCTGATGATGCTGCCGTGCGTCGCGGCACAGGGCGGCCCCGATCCGGAGACCGTCTTCTCCACCCACCCGCTGGGCCGGGACGCCGACCCGGCGGGAGTCACGGCCGTACTCGCCGCGCTGACCGGCTACTTCGTAGCGGGTTCGCTGAAGCCGGCCCCGCCCGGCCTGCCGACGCTCCGTGCCTTCCAGCACGCCCAGGGCGCGGCGGCGCTCCGCTGGCTGCGGGGAAGAGTCGGTCACGGCGCTCCTTGAGGCCGCCCCGCGGACACAAGGCGCCAATGGTGACGGAGCAGACCTTTGAGCCTCGCGTGTGTCCCGGGCTCAGGTCAGGAAACCGCGCAGCAGCGCGGCCGTACCGGCGCAGTGCTCGCGCATCACCGCGCGCGCGGCCTCCCCGTCCCCGTCGAGGACCGCCTCGACGAGGCTGGTGTGCTGGTGCTGCGAATGCTCCAGGTTCCGTACGAGCAGGGGTATGCAGTCGAGCAGGTCGTTCAGGGTGGCCCGGACGGCCGCGTACTGCGTGGTGAGCGAGGCGGACCCGGAGAGTTCGGCCAGGGTCAGATGGAACAGGGTGTCGCGCCTGCGGTAGTCCTGGAGCGGCGCCTCGTGCGTCGCCGTCAGGGCGGCGCGCAGCCGCTCCGCGCCCTCGCCGCCGAGCCCCCGCGCGGCGCACAGCTCGGCCGCCCCGGCCTCCAGTACCTCGCGGAAGCGCAGCACGTCCTCGATGTCGACGGACGCCACCCTCCGGCGCAGCTCGTCCTCGCCGGGGCTGTCGGTGCGCAGAGTCACGAACGTGCCGCCGTACCGGCCGCGCCTGCTTTCCACCAGCCCCTGGTCCTGCAGGACCTTCAGCACCTCGCGCAGGGTGACCCGGCTGATCCCCAGCAGCTCGGAGAGGTCGCGCTCGGCAGGCAGCCGCCCGCCGCCCGGCACCAGCCCGAGCCTGATCACCTGGAGGATCTGCTCCAGCGCCTCCTCGAAGCCGTTCCCCGCCCGGACCGGTCGGAGCACGGGCATCAGGCGGTCGATGAACTCGCTCTCCCCGGCCACGCCCGTTCCCCTTCCCCGGTCACCGGTCGGCCGGCAATGGTCGACACCCACACCTTAGGGCCTCTGGCCGGCCCGGTACGGAGCGTCCCCCGGCGGACCGGGCACCGCTGTGCGGACGATCCGGACAGACCGCCGATCGCCGGGTCCGGGCCGCTGACCGAACCCTAGAGTGGGGGAATGAGCGACGCGACACCGCCCGGCTGGTACCCGGACGCCGCGGCACCGGGCACCGAACGCTGGTGGGACGGCACGGCGTGGACCGCGCACATCCGCCCGGCCGCCCCGGCACCCCAGGGCTTGGGCCCGCCCGCGCCGGTCGCCACCGCATCCCGCAACGGCGCCACCGCCGACGGGAGCGGCACCAGGGTCGTCGCGCTCGCCCTGGCCGGACTGATCGTCGTCGGCGCCGCCGTCACCGGAGCCGTCCTGCTGGGCAGGGACGACAGCGGTACGCGGCCCGAGGCCGGCCCGAGCGGCTCCGCACCCCCGGCCACCACCACCGCGACGGTCACCCCCTCGCCCGGCGACTCGACGGCCGAGGACGACCCGAAGGTCCTCGTGGACCAGCTCAACGGCATCACACTGCCGATCCCCGACGGCTGGGAGAAGCCCGGCAGGACCGTCGAACAGGTCCTCACCATGCGCACCGTCGACTCCTACGACTGCCCCGGCAGCTCCTCCGACTTCTGCTACCACGCCACGGTCACCAGCCGCACCGCGAGCGCCACCGACGCCACCTCCCCCGAGGAGCTCGCCGAGCAGGACATCGCCACCGCCGCCGACAACGCCTACGAGAAGAACATCGTCGGTGACCGGATCCACGGCGGCATCACGTCCCACGAGCAGCTCGACTCCGGGTCCGTGAGCGTCGCCGGACGCGCCGGTTACCAGGTGCGCTGGCGCGTCGGCACGGCCAAGGGGCCCGGCGGTTACGTGCAGTCGCTCGTCTTCCCGTCCACGATCGGCAGCGAAGCGCTGATCATCGTGCGCTACGCCTTCGACGCGGGCCCCGACGGACCGCCGCTCTCGCTCATGGACACCATCACCAAGGGGATCCGGCCGATCGGCGACAGCGCGACGAACGGTGGCGCGGGCAGCTCGATCGCGCCCTGACCCGGGCCGCCCCGCCCGGAGCCCGTCGGGTGACCTCAGAGGAACGTACGGCCCTCGCCCCGGTACGTCGACACGGTCGCCGTCACCCGGTCGCCCTCGATCAGCTGCAACTCGTCGAAGCGCTCGCACAGTTCACCGGCCTTCGCGTGCCGGAACCACACCTTGTCACCGATCAGCAGATCATCGGCCGGGGCACCGAGCAGCGGGGTCTGCACCTCGCCCGGCCCCTCCTGCGGGTCGTAGCGCAGTCCCTCCGGCAGATACGGGACGGGCAGCCGGTCGGCGCCCGCGGGGCCGGACGCCGGATAGCCGCCGCCGAGGACCGTCACCACCCCCACACCCGGCCGGCGCACCACGGGATGGGCGAACAGCGCCGCCGGACGGGCCGAGAACGACGTGTAGTTGTCGAACAGCCTCGGTACGTAGAGCCCCGACCCGGCCGCGATCTCGGTCACCGCGCGCTCGGCGGCGGTGTGCTGCACGCTGCCCGTGCCACCGCCGTTCACGAACTCCAGGTCCGGTGCCACCGCCCGTACCGCGCGCACCACCTCGGCGCGTCGCACCGCCAGTTCCCGCCGCGCCGCGGACTGCATCAGCCGGACCGCCCGGGAGCGCAGCGGCCGGCCCGCGATCGCGTCCCCGACCCCGGCGACATGACCCTCGTACGCCATCAGGCCCACCAGCCGGAAACCCGGCCGCCGCGCCACCGAGCGTGCCAGCTCCGCCAGTTGGGCGGGGGAGCGCAGCGGGGAGCGCAGGGCGCCGACCCGGACCCGGCCGCCGAGCAGCTGGAACGAGGTGTCCAGCTCCAGGCAGACCCGGATCTCCTCGCTGCCACCCGCCCGCGCCGCGTCGATCAGCTCCAGCTGGGCGTGGTCGTCGACCATCACGGTCACCGCGGCGGCCAGTTTCGGATCGGCGGCCAGCTCCGCGAGGGCGGCCCGGTCGGCCGTCGGATAGGCCAGCAGTACGTCCTCGAACCCGGCCCGCGCCAGCCACAGCGACTCCGCCAGTGTGAACGACATGATCCCGGCGAAGCCGGGCCGCGCGAGCACCCGTTCCAGCAGCGCCCGGCACCGCACCGACTTGCTCGCCACCCGTATCGGCTTTCCGGCCGCACGGCGGACGAGATCGTCGGCATTGGCGTCGAACGCGTCGAGATCGACGATGGCGATCGGGGCGTCCAGATGGGCGGTGGCCCGGTTGTAACGGGTCCGGTCAGCGGCACGGGCAGTCATGGCCGCAGCTTGCCAGACGTCCGTACCGCTGGGTAGGGGGACGATCCGCGCAGATCGTCCAGGGCGGGGGTGGCTGGCTCCCGCCGGGGGCGTCCCACCCCGTAGAGTGACGGGACGCGGCAACCAACGGGCCTGCCTGTGACGTCGATCCGCGCACGGTACGGAATGGGACCAGGGGGGGCGGATGAGTACCGAGGCGCAGCGCTCTCCCGTCCCGCCCCGCCCCACGACCCCGCCAACCCCGCCCCCGGCACGGGACTTGGCGCCGGACTCCGCGAGTGAACCCGTTCCCGGGCGCCCGGACACACCGCCGCCCGCGGCCCCCGACCCGCCCGTGGAGACCACGGCCCGGCTCCGCCCCGTGCCCCCGGCCCCCGCGCCCGCCGTCACCCCGCCTCCCGCCCCGGCGCGCCCCGAGCAGCCACCCGCGGCGACCCGTCGGCGGCCCGTCGGCGCCGTGGACCTCACCCCGCGCCCGGGAGCCGCCCCGCCACCGGCCGGGCAGGCCCACGTCCCCTACCGGCACCCGCAGCAGTACCGCGCGCCCCATCCCGAAACACCCGCCGAGACCACCACCCGGCTGCGCCCGATCCGTACCCGTCACCCCGCAAGGACCGCGACCGCGGCGGTCTGTGTGGTGCTCGGGCTCGGGCTGATCGGCGGCGCGGCCACCGGCGCCTGGCTCACCAGCGACTCCTCGGCCGACGCCGCCGCCCACAGCGCCTACACGGTGGGCCGCTCCGCCTGGCACAGCGTCCCCGTGGACACCCTCTTCCCCCGCACGCTGAACGGCGACGGAGCGGGCCCCGGCGGCGCCGACCGGATCTGGACCCGGATCGCCGTCGCCCCGGACGGCGGCTGCCGGACGGCCCTGGACCCGCTGCTGCTCAGGACACTCGGCCCGGTCGGCTGCAAGCGCCTGCTCCGCGCCACCTACACCGACGCCACCACGAGCAGCGTCACCACGGTCGGGGTGATCTTCACCGAGGGCGACGCCGCGGCGATGAAGGCGCTCAGCACCCGCTTCACCGGCCAGCACCTCGGCCGGCGCACCGACCTGATGCCCCGTACCTACCCCGTCAAGGGCACGGCCGCCGCCGGATTCGGCGACCGGCAGCGCGCCAGCTGGACGGTCCACGTGCTGACCGAGGTGCCCGTCGTCGTGTTCGCCGTGTCCGGCTTCGCCGACGGGCGCACCGTCGCCGACCCGCAGCCCGCCGACCGGGCCATGGCCGCGAACGCCACGACGGCCGCCGCCCAGGCCGGGCTCGGCCACGAGGCCAAGGGCATCGCCGACCGGATCGAGCGCGGCCTGCGCCGGTCCGTCACCGACCTCACGGAGAAGCCGGAATGAGCCGCCGCAGCCACCACCGCGCCCTGGGCGCGGTCTGCGCCGCCACCGCGTTCGCGCTCCTGCCCGCGGCACCGGCCGGGGCCGACGCCATCCGGGACCAGCAGTGGGGCCTCCAGGCGCTCCACACCGCCAAGGCGTGGCAGACCACCAAGGGCCGCGGGATCACCGTCGCCGTCGTCGACACCGGGGTCGACGGCAGCCTCCCCGACCTGGCCGGCCAGGTGCTGCCCGGCAAGGACATGATCGGCTTCGGCGCCGGCCGCGGCGACCGTTCCTGGGCCCGGCACGGCACCGCCATGGCGGGCATCATCGCCGGTCACGGCCATGGAGCGGGGCGCGACGACGGAGTGCTCGGCATCGCGCCCGAAGCGAAGATCCTCCCGGTCCGGGTCATCCTCGAAGCCTCCGACCCCGCCCGCGCCAAGGCCCGGGAGTCACGTGGCACGGCCCTCGCCGACGGCATCCGCTGGGCCGCCGACCACGGCGCCGACGTCATCAACCTCTCCCTCGGCGACGACAGCAAGTCCGCCCACCCCGAACCGGGCGAGGACGCCGCCATCCAGTACGCGCTGAAGAAGGGCGCCGTCGTCGTCGCCTCCGCCGGCAACGGCGGCGAGAAGGGCGACCACATCTCGTACCCCGCCGCCTACCCCGGTGTGATCGCGGTCGCCGCCGTCGACCGGTACGGCACCCACGCCGCGTTCTCCACCCGCCGCTGGTACGCCACCGTCAGCGCCCCCGGGGTCGACATCGTCGTCGCCGCGCCCGACCACCAGTACTACGTGGAGTGGGGCACCTCCGCCGCCTCCGCGTTCGTCTCGGGCGCGGTCGCGCTGGTCCGCGCCGCGCACCCGGGACTGACCCCCGCCCAGATCAAGAAGCTCCTCATGGACACCGCCCGCAGCGCCCCGGCGTCCGGCCGCGACGACGCCCGGGGGTACGGGATCGTCGACCCCGCGGCGGCGATCGAGGCCGGAGCAGCCGTCCGCCCCGCCGGTCTGCGCGCCGAATCCGCCGAGACCGGTTACCGGAAGCGCTACTTCGGTACCGGCCCCACCCCCGAGCGCCACGAAAGCAGTCCCGCGGGCTGGCTCGCCGCCGGCGCGGGCGGCCTCGGAGCGGTGCTGCTGGCCCTGGCCGTGGTGCTCTGGCGCGGCAGGGGCCGCGGCCCGGCCACCGCACGGGGCTGACCGCCGCACCCGCTACCGCGCGGCGCCGAGCACTCCCACCGCGGCCCTCGCCACCGCTTCGACCAGTGCGATCCCCGACTCCTTCGTCCGGTGCCCGTCCGAGAGCACCGCCAGCAGACAGGTGCGCGCGCCGGCCCGGACCCGCCCGATGCTGTTGATGTCCCAGAGCCCGGTCGTCGTCCGCGGCATCCAGCCGTTCTTCAGGGCGCAGTCGCGGCCCGCCGCCGACACACCCCACCGCTGTCCGGCCCCGACCCGCTCCATCAACCCGCCCAGATACGCGCGGGAGTCCTCGCTCAGCTCAGAGTCCATGCCGAACACGGAGCGCAGCAGGGCCAGTTGGTCCTCCGCCGTGGTCCGGGTCAGCCCCCACGCGTGCGCCGTCCTCGTCCCGGTCAGGCCCAGGCGCGCATGGGCCGCGTCGAGCGCCTCCGGGCCGCCGACGGCGCGCAGCAGCGCGGTGGCGGAGGCGTTGTCGCTCCGCTCGATCACGGCGGTGGCACGGTCGTGCTCGACGGCGGTGAGCGCGCGCCGCTCGTCCTGGGCGATCAGCAGCAGCGCCGCGACCATGTCCACCTTGACGATGCTGGCGGTGTCGAACCAGCCGCCCCCGCAGGCCGCCCGCGCCCCGTTCCCGGTGTCCAGCGCGGCGGCCGACACCCTCGCCCCACTCCTGTCGGCCAGCAGCGGCTCCACCGCCGAGGCCAGCGCCGCGTCGAGATCCACCGGCCGCTCCTCACTCCTCGTCGCGGGGACCGACGATACGGACCCGGCCCGCGGGGGCCGGCGATGCCGACCTGTCGGCGGGGCGGGAAAGCCCAGGCACTACGCTCGCCCTGTGGCGCAGAAGAACATTCCGGACCCCGGATACTCCGACGACGACGGCACGGCCGACCCGGCACTGACCGAGGCGCTGGCCGCCTGGGCCGAGGACCGCGCGGCCGTCGGCCCGGTACTCGAAGCCCTCAGGGGCACCCGGCTGCTGGTCCCGGTCGTCGCGGTACTGGGGGAGGTGGAGGAGGGCGACGAGGGGAGCCGCGGACCGTCCGGCAAGGGTGGGGCGGGCGGGCTGCGTCGCGAGAAGGCCAGCGACATGGCCGTCCCCACCCTCCAGGCGGGGGACCGCCGGGCCCTGCCCGCCTTCACCTCGACGGCCTCGCTGGCTCTCTGGGACCCGCAGGCACGCCCCGTCGCCGTACCTCTGCACCAGGCGCTGCAGGCCGCCGCGCACGAGAAGGCGGACACGGTCGTCCTCGATCTCGCCGGCCCGGTCGCCTTCGAGCTGACCGGTCCCGCGCTGCTCGCCCTCGCCGAGGGCCGCACCAGCGCCGACCCGCTGGACGACCCGGCCGTCACCTCGGCGGTGCGCAACGCGGTCGCCGCCGAGCCCGCGGTGCTCCGGGCCCACCTCGGCCCCGGCCGCGCCGACGGCACCCTCGCCCTCGTCCTCGCCCCCGGCGCGGACCCCGCCGGAGCGGCCCGCCGGGTCGCGGAGCTGCTCGCGGCCGACGAGGTCCTGCGGGCCCGCCTGGTGCGCGGACTGGACCTGGCACTGCTGCCGGCCGACGCCGCCGCGCCGGGCGAGCCCCTGTTCACCCGCTGAGCACGAGAGAGAGCCCCCCGCCCGGATGGGCGGGAGGCTCTCGGTGTTCGCGGAGACAGGAGGGAGCGGCGGGGCGGGCTCAGCCGAAGACCGGGCCGGTGTACTTCTCGCCGGGGCCCTGGCCGGGCTCGTCCGGCACCAGCGACGCCTCGCGGAACGCGAGCTGCAGCGACTTCAGGCCGTCCCGCAGCGGGGCCGCGTGGAAGGAGCTGATCTCGGTGGTGCTGGCGTCCAGCAGACCGGCCAGCGCGTGCACCAGCTTGCGGGCCTCGTCGAGGTCCTTGTGGTCCTCGCCGTCCTCGGTCAGCCCGAGCTTCACGGCGGCGGCGCTCATCAGGTTGACCGCGACCGTCACGATCACCTCGACCGCGGGCACCTCCGCGATGTCGCGGGCCATGTCGTCGAAGCCGGGGGAATCACTGGTGGGGGTCGCGTCACTCATGCGCCATACGATAGGCCCACGCCCATGCGGCCCCGCTCGCGGGAGCGGATTGGGTGGGCAGCCGGTTAGCGTACGCCCGGGGGAGCTGCTAACCTTGTGTAACGACCGGCTGGGCAGCTATGTGCCCGGCCCACAAGTGGAGGCTCCGATCTCCCACCTGGCCGTCCTTCAGGGCGGCGGGTCATCCGGTCAGGCGGTGGCCATCGTTCCGTACGGACGATGGGACCGCCCGATGCGCCCCGCGGTTGACCGCGGTGGTTCCGGTTGTTCCAGGAGCCCCGCCTGTGTCCCGTCCGGGGCATTTTTATTGCACTGGTGCGGTTGGTCTCACGAAACAGACGTTACGTGGCTGTCCGCCAGGCGGCCGCGTGGTGCTACCGAGGAGGATCCATCAGCGCCGAGCCCCGCATCAACGACCGGATTCGCGTTCCCGAGGTGCGACTTGTCGGTCCCAGCGGCGAGCAGGTCGGGATTGTTCCGCTTGCCAAGGCCCTGGAACTCGCACAGGAGTACGACCTCGACCTGGTCGAGGTGGCGGCGACCGCCCGTCCGCCCGTGTGCAAGCTCATGGACTACGGGAAGTTCAAGTACGAGTCGGCCATGAAGGCCCGTGAGGCGCGCAAGAACCAGGCGCACACGGTCATCAAGGAGATGAAGCTCCGGCCGAAGATCGACCCGCACGACTATGACACCAAGAAGGGTCATGTCGTCCGGTTCCTCAAGCAGGGCGACAAGGTCAAGATCACGATCATGTTCCGTGGTCGTGAGCAGTCCCGCCCTGAGCTGGGCTTCCGACTGCTCCAGCGTCTGGCTTCGGACGTGGAGGAACTCGGCTTCATCGAGTCCAACCCGAAGCAGGACGGCCGGAACATGATCATGGTTCTGGGCCCGCACAAGAAGAAGACCGAAGCCATGGCCGAGGCCCGCGAGGCCCAGGCCGCCCGCAAGGCGGGGCGTCAGGGTTCCACCCCCGACGCCGAGGCCGCGGGCGAGGCTGCCGAAGCGCAGCCCGAGGCTCCGGCCGAGACACCTTCCGAGGCCTGACCTCAGGGGGCCGCCATCCAGGCGGCCCCGGGTCTCCCCGGAATTCCCACCAAGATCTGACGCCCCTGCTGCCCGGTGCCCGCACCGCGAGGGGCGCCACTGACGAGGAGAGAACGGCGCGATGCCGAAGAACAAGACGCACAGCGGTGCCAGCAAGCGCTTCAAGATCACCGGCTCCGGCAAGGTGCTCCGTGAGCGCGCAGGCAAGCGCCACCTTCTTGAGCACAAGTCGTCCAAGAAGACCCGCTCGCTGACCGGCACGGTCGTAGTGGCTCCGTCCGACGCCAAGAAGATCAAGAAGCTTCTCGGCAAGTGAGTCCGCGGCCCGCGGTGAATCCGCGGGCGGCGAATTCGAGACCGGGACCAATTCGTTTCCGGGCCGTGTGAGTCCAACCACGGCCCCGCTACAAGGAGTTAAAAAGTGGCACGCGTCAAGCGGGCAGTAAACGCTCACAAGAAGCGCCGGGCAATCCTCGAGCAGGCCAGCGGTTACCGGGGCCAGCGCTCCCGCCTGTACCGCAAGGCGAAGGAGCAGGTCACCCACTCCCTCGTCTACAACTACAACGACCGCAAGAAGCGCAAGGGCGACTTCCGTCAGCTGTGGATCCAGCGCATCAACGCCGCTGCCCGCCAGAACGGCATGACGTACAACCGCCTCATCCAGGGTCTGAAGGCCGCCAACATCGAGGTGGACCGCAAGATCCTGGCCGAGCTCGCGGTCAACGACAGCAACGCGTTCGCCGCCCTCGTCGAGGTTGCCCAGAAGGCCCTCCCGAGCGACGTCAACGCCCCGAAGGCCGCCTGATCCAGGTCGCACTTCCTGTCTTCTGAGCCGGACCCGCAGGCGCTCGCCGTCTGCGGGTCCGGTGCGTTGCACGACACATTCCGCACCTCCGTCACCTCCGTACGCAGAGAGGCTCGCCGCCGACCATGGGCACCCCCGAACTGATCTCCCCGCGATCGCCGCGTGTCACCGCCGCCCGGCGGCTGGCCAAGCGCAACTTCCGCGGCAAGGAGCGCAGGTTCATCGCCGAGGGGCCGCAGGCCGTGCGCGAGGCCGCCGAACACCGCGGCAGCGACGGCGAGCCGACACTGATCGAGCTGTTCGCCACCGTCGAGGCGGCCGAGCGGTACGCCGACATCGTCGCCGCCGCCCACACGGCCGGCGCCCGGGTCCACCTCGCCGACAGCGATGTGCTCGCCGATGTGTCGCAGACCGTCACCCCCCAGGGGCTGATCGGCGTCTGCCGCTTCCTCGACTCACCGTTCGACGCGATCCTCGCCGCGAGGCCGAAACTCGTCGCCGTCCTCGCCCACGTGCGCGACCCGGGGAACGCCGGTACGGTGCTGCGCTGCGCCGACGCCGCGGGCGCCGACGCCGTCGTGCTCACCGATGCCTCGGTGGACCTCTACAACCCCAAGTCCGTGCGGGCCTCGGTCGGTTCGCTCTTCCACCTGCCGGTCGCCGTCGGCGTCCCGGTCGAGCAGGCCGTGCAGGGGCTGCGGGCGGCGGGCGTGCGGATCCTCGCCGCCGACGGCGCGGGCGACGACGACCTCGACGACGAGCTCGACGCGGGCACCATGGGCGGTCCGACCGCCTGGGTCTTCGGCAACGAGGCCTGGGGCCTGCCGGAGGAGACCCGGGCCCTGGCCGACGCCGTGGTACGGGTGCCCATCCACGGCAAGGCGGAGAGCCTCAACCTCGCGACGGCGGCCGCGGTCTGCCTGTACGCCTCCGCGAGGGCCCAGCGCCCGAGGTGATCGCGCCTCCGCGCCACCGCAGGGTGTCGCTCCGTCACCGACGACTAGTAGGGTGGCGAACTCGGGGGCCCACTGCACCGGTTCGAGAGGTGGGGTACGGGATATGGCTGTCGGCATGAGCAGGCCGCGCGAGACACATGCGGCCGTCGTGCGCGCCTGTGAACCCCCTGGCACGGCCGGTGAACCGGACGGGAGCCGGGAGCTCGGAGCCGTGGACGTGGGTGTCGATCCCGACGACCTGCCCGACGGCCTGGTCGTCGCCGACGAGACCGGCCGGGTCATCTGCTTCAACTCCGCCGCCGTCCGGATCACCGCGGTGCCCCGGGCCGCCGCCCTCGGCCGCTCCCTGGAGCACGCACTGCCGCTGGAGGACCTCAAGGGCCGTCGCTGGTGGACCCTGACCGATCCCTACGGCGGCCTCACCACCCGCGTCGGCCAGCCCGAACGCAATCTGCTGCTGCCCGGCGGCCGGGAGGTCCTGGTCTCCGCCCGCTACGTGCGCGAGCACCCCACCGGCCCGGTGCGCCGGGTGGTGATCTCACTGCGCGGCACCGAGGCCCGCCGCCGCAACGAGCGCAGCCATGCCGAGCTGATCGCGACGGTCGCCCATGAGCTGCGCTCCCCACTCACCTCCGTCAAGGGCTTCACCGCGACCCTCCTCGCCAAATGGGAGCGGTTCACCGACGACCAGAAGCGCCTGATGCTGGAGACGGTCGACGCCGACGCGGGCCGCGTCACCCGGCTCATCGCCGAGCTGCTCGACATCTCCCGGATCGACTCCGGGCGCCTGGAGCTGCGGCGCCAGCCGGTGGACCTCTCCCTCGCCGTCGAACGCCACGTCCAGGCCCTCACCGCGACCGGCCAGAACCCCGACCGCTTCCTCGTCCGCACCTGCCAGCCGCTGCCCGCGGTCTGGGCCGACCCGGACAAGGTCGACCAGGTGCTCGGCAACCTGCTGGAAAACGCGGTGCGCCACGGCGAGGGAACCGTCACCATTGACGTCGCACCCGCACCCGCGAAGAGCGACGAGAAGGGAACGGCCGTCACCGTGAGCGACGAAGGCCCCGGCATCCCCGAGGAGTCGATGGGCCGTGTCTTCACCCGCTTCTGGCGGGGGAGCAAGCGCGGTGGCACCGGCCTGGGCCTCTACATCGTCAAGGGCATCGTCGAGGCGCACGGCGGCACGATCACGGTCGGCCGCGGCCCCGGCGGCGGCGCGGAATTCCGATTTATTCTGCCCGTGAGCACGCCGGCCTACCTGGTCTGAGCGGCCCACGGGCCTCCCACACATCCTGTGGCCCTTAGACTCGACCTTTGGCACCTTTGCGTCCTCCAGTCGTCGATCGGGGCCATGGGGGTCCGGGGCATCCCCCCGGTAAGCGCAGTATCAGCCAATCGGAAGCACGGGAAGAGATGTCGGCACCGAACAAGTCGTACGACCCAGTCGAGGTCGAGGCACTGAAACCGGAAGAGATCGAGCGCATGCGGGACGAGGCGTTCGCCGCCTTCGCCGCCGCCGGTGACCTCGACGCGCTCGCCCAGGCGAAGACCGCGCACACCGGGGGCACCTCGCCGCTGTCGCTCGCCAACCGCGAGATCGGCGCACTGCCGCCGCAGGCCAAGGCCGAGGCCGGCAAGCGCGTGGGCCAGGCCCGCGGCGCCGTCTCCAAGGCCCTCGCCGCCCGCCAGGCGGAGCTGGAGGCCGAGCGGGACGCCCGCGTGCTGGTCGAGGAGGCAGTGGACGTCACGCTGCCCTACGACCGCACTCCGGCCGGTGCCCGCCACCCGCTGACGACCATCATGGAGCGTGTCGCGGACGTCTTCGTGGCCATGGGCTACGAGGTCGCCGAGGGCCCCGAGGTCGAGGCGGAGTGGTTCAACTTCGACGCCCTGAACTTCGTGCCCGACCACCCGGCCCGGCAGATGCAGGACACCTTCTTCGTCCAGGGCGCCGACGGCGCAAGGAACGACGAGTCCGGTGTCGTGCTGCGTACCCACACCTCGCCGGTCCAGGCCCGCTCCCTGCTCGACCGGGAGCCGCCCGTCTACGTCGTCTGCCCCGGCCGCGTCTACCGCACCGACGAGCTCGACGCGACGCACACCCCGGTCTTCCACCAGATCGAGCTGCTGGCCGTCGACGAGGGCCTCACCATGGCCGACCTCAAGGGCACCCTCGACCACATGGTCCAGGCACTCTTCGGGCCGGACATGAAGACCCGGCTGCGGCCGAACTTCTTCCCGTTCACCGAGCCGTCCGCCGAGATGGACATGGTCTGCTACGTCTGCCGCGGCGCGTCCGTCGGCAACCCGGACCGCCCCTGCCGCACCTGCGGCAGCGAGGGCTGGATCGAGCTCGGCGGCTGCGGCATGGTCAACCCCAAGGTGCTCATCGCCTGCGGTGTCGACCCCCAGAAATACAGCGGATTCGCCTTCGGGTTCGGCATCGAACGGATGCTGATGTTCCGCCACAACGTCGAAGACATGCGAGACATGGTCGAGGGTGACGTCCGGTTCACCCGGCCGTTCGGGATGGAGATCTGATGCGCGTCCCGCTTTCCTGGCTGCGGGAGTACGTCGACCTGCCGGCGACGGAGACCGGCCGTGACGTACAGGCCAAGCTCGTCGCCGTGGGTCTGGAGGTCGAGACCGTCGAGCAGATCGGCGCCGGCCTCAAGGGCCCGCTGGTCGTCGGACAGGTACTGACCATCGAGGAACTGGAGGGCTTCAAGAAGCCCATCCGCTTCTGCACGGTCGACGTCGGCGACGCCAACGGCACCGGCGAGCCGCAGGAGATCGTCTGCGGCGCCCGCAACTTCGCCGTCGGCGACAAGGTCGTCGTGGTCCTCCCGGGCGCCGTGCTGCCCGGCGACTTCGCGATCGCCGCACGCAAGACGTACGGCAAGACCTCGCACGGCATGATCTGCTCCACCGACGAGCTCGGCATGGGCGACGACGGCACGCACGGCATCATCGTGCTGCCGCCGGAGCACGAGGCCGGCACCGACGCGATCGAGCTGCTCCAGCTCGTCGACGAGGTCCTCGACATCGCCGTCACGCCCGACCGCGGCTACTGCCTCTCCCTGCGCGGCGTCGCCCGCGAGACCGCCATCGCGTACGGGCTGCCGCTGCGCGACCCGGCGCTCCTGGACGTGCCCGCGCCGAACGCGTACGGCTACCCGGTCAAGATCGCCGACCCGACCGGCTGCGACCGCTTCACCGCGCGCACCGTCGTCGGCCTGGACCCCGAGGCCCGCTCCCCGATCTGGATGCAGCGACGGCTGCAGAAGGCCGGGATGCGCCCGATCTCGCTCACCGTCGACATCACCAACTACGTGATGCTGGAGCTCGGCCAGCCGCTGCACGCCTACGACCGCACCCGGATCGACGGGCCGATCGGCGTGCGCCGCGCCCAGCAGGGCGAGAAGCTCACCACCCTCGACGGCACGGTCCGTGTCCTGGACGCCGAGGACCTGGTCATCACGGACAACCGAGGGCCGATCGGTCTCGCGGGCGTTATGGGTGGTGCCGACACCGAGATCGCGGACGTCCAGGACGGCGAGCACCGCACCACCGAGGTCGTCGTCGAGGCCGCGCACTTCGACGCGATCTCGATTGCCCGGACCGCGCGCCGCCACAAGCTGTCCTCCGAGGCGTCCAAGCGCTTCGAGCGCGGCGCCGACCCGCAGGCCGCGGCAGCCGCCGCGCAGCGCACCGTGGACCTCCTGGTGCTGCTCGCCGGCGGCACCGCCGAGGCCGGCGTCACCGAGGTCAGCGTCCCGGCCGTGCCGCGCACCATCGCGATGCCCGCCGATCACCCCGACCGGGTGGCCGGTGTCGCATACGGCCGCGAGACCGTCGTACGCCGCCTCCAGGAGGTCGGCTGCGACGTCTACGGGCAGGACGAGCTGATCGTCACCGTGCCGTCCTGGCGCCCCGACCTCGGCGAGCCGAACGACCTCGCAGAAGAGGTCATCCGCCTGGAGGGTTACGAGAACCTTCCGTCCACCCTCCCGACCCCGCCGTCCGGTCGCGGCCTCACCGAGCGCCAGCGGCTGTACCGCAGGGTCGGCCGGGCGCTCGCCGGGGCCGGCTACGTCGAGGCGCTGAACTACCCGTTCATCGGCGACGCCGTCCTCGACCAGCTCGGGCTCGACTCCGACGACGCCCGCCGCCGCACCGTCAAGCTCGTCAACCCGCTCTCCGACGAGGAGCCGGCGCTGCGCACCACGCTGCTGCCGGGCCTGCTCGGCGCACTGCGGCGCAACGACGGCCGCGGCAGCCACGACCTCGCGCTCTTCGAGACCGGTCTGGTCTTCAGGCCGACCGGCACCGAGACCAAGGCCGTCCGGCTGCCCGTTGACCGCCGTCCCACCGACGAGGAGATCGCCGGGCTCGACGCCTCGCTGCCGCGTCAGCCGCGCCACGCCGCGGTCGTCCTCGCGGGCGCCCGCGAGCAGGCCGGCTGGTGGGGCAAGGGCACTCCGGCGACCTGGGCGGACGCCGTCGAGGCCGCGCGGAGCATCGCCCGGGAGGCCGGCGTCGAGGTGACCGTCCGCGCCGACCAGCACGCCCCGTGGCACCCGGGCCGCTGCGCCGCGCTGTACATCACCGTGAACGGCGAGGAGACGCTCTTCGGGCACGCGGGCGAACTCCACCCGCGGGTCGTCAAGGCGCTCCACCTGCCCGAGCGGACCTGCGCCGCAGAGGTCGAGCTCGACGTCCTGGAGCAGGCCGTCGACGGCGCGCTCCAGGCACCCCGGATCTCCGCCTTCCCGGTGGCGACCCAGGATGTCGCGCTGATCGTCGCGGAGAACGTCCCGGCCGCCGACGTGGAGCAGGCGCTGCGCGAGGGCGCGGGCGAACTGCTCGAATCGGTGCGGCTGTTCGACGTCTTCACCGGTGAGCAGATCGGTGCGGGCCGCAAGTCGCTGGCGTACGCGCTGCGCTTCCGCGCGGCGGACCGCACACTGACCGTCGACGAGGCGACGGCCGCGCGCGACGCGGCAGTGGCCCTGGCCGCCGAGCGGACGGGCGCGGTGCTGCGGGGCGCGTAGCGTCCGGCGCCGACATGGCGAGGAGGGGCGCATCCGGTGACCGGGTGCGCCCCTCCCGCATGCTCGCCGAGTGGCGAGGACCGCACCCGGGCCCCGGCGCGGCCCGGGGGAACCCGGCTCCGGGCCGACCCCGCAGCCACCCTCCGATCCGTGGGCAGTGGGTCGTGCGGTCCGGCACCGTCCGCGCTGCCGCGGCGTGTCGGGCAGGTCGGCAGAGCGGACGGTGCGGGTGCGGGTCGTCGGCTGTACGAGGGGGAGCAGACGACCCGTCCGCCTCTCGCGAGACGACTGATTCAACCGATCCGCGCACCGGCGCAACAGGGTGCGCAGCGGGACGGTTCGGGCATTGCGTTCACACCCCGTGTGAATCGTGCTCCACTGGTGCGACACGCCTCGGCGTGCCGAACCACCGGAGGGGCACATGGGGGCTACGGAGCCCAACATTCTGCTGGCTGCCCTGATCGAGGAGGCGGGCGTCTCCCGGGCGGGTCTCGCCGCGCACATCAACCGGGCCGGCCGCTCCCGGGGGTTGCGCCTGCGGTACGAACACACGGCGGTGGCCCGCTGGCTGAAGGGGCAGCGCCCGCGCGGCCAGGTGCCCGACCTGATCTGCGAGGTGCTCGGCAACCGGCTGACCAGGCCCGTTTCGCTGGACGACATCGGTATGGCGACCCCGGGAACCGGCGCGGCCACACCCGCCTCCTCGCTCACCGGCTTCGTCGACCGGGCCACCGCGCTGTGGCGCTCCGACGAGGCGCAGCGCCCGCACGGCCTCGCCCCGGCCGCCGTCACCGGTACCTCGGCGGTGATGCCGGTCTGGGAGTGGGAGAACCCGCCGGAGGACGCCGATGTCTCGCGCGGCGGGCCGAACCGGGTCTCCATGGCCGACATAGTGACGCTGCGCGCGGCCCGTGCCCACTACGAACTGATGTACCGCCGGGCAGGCGGAATCGCGACCCGGTCCCGCGTCGTCGGCTTCCTCAACGCCGAGACCGCCCCGCTGCTGCGCGGCGGCTGCACCGACGCGATGGGCCGCAGGCTGCACCGGGCGGCGGGGGGTCTGGTGGCGGTCGCGGGGATCTGCGCCTACGACTCCGACGCGCACGGGCTCGCCCAGCGCTACTTCCACCAGGCGCTGCGGCTGGCCAAGTCCAGCGGGGACAAGGGGTTCGGCGGCTATGTGGTCGCCCTGCTGGTCAACCAGTCGCTCCACCTCGCCGACTACCGGCAGTCCGTGGCCTTCGCCCAGGCGGCGCTGCGGGGCGCCGGGGACCACATCAGTCCCGCGCTCGCCGCCGACCTGTACGCGATGCAGGCCAAGGCCTATGCCTGTCTCGGCGACGCGAGCGGCGCCCGGGAGTGCATCCGGCGCGCCGAGTCGGAGGCCGAGCGGATCAGACCGGGCCGTGAACCGGACGAGACGGGGTACGTCCAGCCGGGCCTGGTCGACGTGCAGGTGGCCGAGGCGCTGCTCGGCATCGGTGATCTGCCGGGGGCCAGGGAACACGCGGCGAAGGCCGTGCGGATCCCGGCGCACGACCGGGGCCGGGTGCACCGGCTGGCGATGCTGACCCATGTCGAGCTGCGCCAGGGCGAGGCGGACCGGGCGGCGTCCACGGCCGCGGAGATGGCGGAGCGTGCCAGGGGCATGGAGTCGCGGCGGCTGCGCGACCGGCTGCGTGCCGTGCGCGAGGATCTGGTCGCGAGCGGCTGCGCCGACGCGGGGCGGTCGGCCGAACTGATCGAGGGGGCGCTGCGCGTACCGCTGTGAGCGCGTACCCGCCGCGCGCCCGGCGGACGTCCCGCTCCCAGCCATGAGGACCGGTACGTTCCGTTCCGGCGCTGCTCCTGCTGCGATGTTGCCACCTACTTGTCGAAAGGTGGCAGAAACGTGCAATGGGTGAACCTGAGCGAACAAACCGTGTATGAGAATCGCTGGTTCCGGGTCAATCTGGCGGATGTGGTCATCCCTGGTGGCGGCCGTCTCGACCACTACCTGATCCGGCTCCGCCCCGTCGCGGCGGCCACCGCCGTCAACGAGGCCAATGAGGTGCTCCTGCTCCGGCGGCACCGGTTCATCACGGACAGCTGGGGCTGGGAGCTCGCCGCGGGCGTCGTCGAGGACGGCGAGGACATCGCGGCCGCCGCCGCCCGGGAGATGGAGGAGGAGACCGGCTGGCGCCCCGGGCCGCTGCGCCCGCTGCTGACCGTGGAGCCGTCGAACGGCCTCACCGACGCCCGGCACCACCTCTACTGGTCCGAGGAGGCCTGCTGGACCGGCCCGCCCAGCGACGCCTTCGAGTCCTCGCGCCGCGAGTGGATACCGCTCGAGCTGGTCCCCGACATGATCGCCCGCGGCGAGGTCCCGGCCGCGGGCATGGCGGCCGGGCTGATGATGCTCCATCACTTACGGCTGGGCTGATCCACCGCGGACCGCGAACGGGGCCGGACCGGGGATCGCCCGGACCGGCCCCGTACGGGCACGAAGGACGGATCAGGAGTACGGGTAGAAGCCCGAGCCGGTCTTCCGGCCGAGCCTGCCCGCGTCCACCATGCGCTGGAGCAGCGGGGGAGCGGCGTACAGCGGCTCCTTGAACTCCGCGTACATCGAGTCGGCGACCGAGGCCACCGTGTCGAGACCGATCAGGTCGGAGAGCTTGAGCGGGCCCATGGGGTGGGCGCAGCCGAGCTCCATGCCGTTGTCGATGTCCTCGCGGCTGGCGATCCCCGACTCGAACATCCGGATCGCGGAGAGCAGATACGGGATCAGCAGCGCGTTGACGACGAAGCCCGAGCGGTCCTGGGCGCGGATCGGGTGCTTGCCGAGCACGTCCTGGACCAGGGCCTCGGAGCGCTTCACCGTCTCGTCGGACGTCGTCAGCGCGGGGATCAGCTCGACGAGCTTCTGCACCGGGGCCGGGTTGAAGAAGTGGATGCCGATGACCTGGTCCGGGCGGGAGGTCGCCACGGCCAGCTTCACCAGCGGGATGGAGGAGGTGTTCGAGGCGAGGATCGCGTCCTGCCGGGTCACCACCTGGTCGAGCACCTGGAAGATCTCGGTCTTGACCTGCTCGTTCTCCACGACGGCCTCGATGACGAGATCGCGGTCGGCGAACTCGCCCAGATCCGTGGTGAAGCTCAGCCGGGCGAGTGTCTCGTCGCGCTCCTCGGCAGTGATCTTGCCGCGCTCGGCGGCCTTCGAGAGGGAGTTGTGCAGCCGGGTGCGGCCGATCTCCAACGCCTCTCCGGTGGTCTCGGCCACCATGACCTCGAGACCGCTGCGCGCGCACACCTCCGCGATACCCGCGCCCATCTGGCCACAGCCCACCACTCCGACGCGTGCAATGTCGGCCATAGAGTCCGTCACCTCGTGCCTTTCGCTGTTCTGCGTGTCGCAGGTTCCCGTCTGATTCCGGTGCCCGCCCCGACCCCCCGACGTTACTCCGCGCCCCAGGGGTCATCGCGGGCCGGGGCGGGCATGCTCTGCGTTACGCCCTGATACCCGGGTGACGGATGCGAACAGAGAGACGGCAGGTGCAGCGAAATGCGGCGATTGGGCCGAAGAGGCTTTGTGGCGGGTGCGGCCGGGGTGGCCGCGGGAGTGGTGAGCGGCGTCACCGCGGCGGGTGAGGCAGCCGCGGTCCCGCTCCGGCGGGCCGACGCCGAGCGGACCGGGGCTCCGGCCGGTACGGGCGCCCACCATGTCGCACGGCGCGAGCTGCGCGGCATGTGGGTGGCCACCGTCGCCAATCTCGACTGGCCCTCGAAGCCCGGCCTGACACCGGCCGCGCAGCGCGCCGAGCTGATCGCGTATCTCGACGAGGCCGTGGCACGGCGGCTGAACACCGTCATCCTCCAGGTCCGGCCGACCGCCGACGCGCTGTGGCCCTCGCCCTACGAGCCGTGGGCCCAGTACCTCACCGGCGTCCAGGGCAAGGACCCCGGCTGGGATCCGCTGGGCACCGCGGTCACCGAGGCGCACCGCCGCGGCCTGGAACTGCACGCCTGGTTCAATCCGTACCGGGTCGCCAACCACACCGACCCGTCCCGGCTGTCCGCCACCCACCCGGCCAGACTGCATCCCGACTGGATCCTGCCGTACGGCGGGAAGCTCTACTACAACCCCGGGATCCCCGAGGTCCGCCGCTTCGTCCAGGACGCGATGCTCGACGCGGTCCGCCGCTACGACATCGACGCCGTGCACTGGGACGACTACTTCTACCCGTACCCGGTGGCCGGACAGGTCTTCGACGACGACGCCACGTACGCCAAGTACGGCGCGGGCTTCCCGGACAAGGCGGCCTGGCGGCGCGACAACACCGACAAGCTGGTGCGCGAGACCGCCGAGCGGATCAAGAAGATCAAGAAGAACGTCCAGTTCGGGGTCAGCCCGTTCGGGGTGTGGCGCAACGCCGCCACCGACCCGCTCGGCTCCGACACCAAGGCGGGGGTGCAGACCTACGACGACCTGTACGCCGACACCCGCGGCTGGGTCAGGAAGGGCTGGATCGACTACATCTGCCCGCAGATCTACTGGAACATCGGCTTCGCCGCCGCCGACTACGCCAAGCTGCTGTCCTGGTGGAACGAGGCCGTGCGCGGCACGGGCGTCGACCTCTTCGTGGGGGAGGCGCTCTACAAGGCGGGCGACCCCGCCCAGCCCGTCGCCTGGCAGGACCCTGCCGAACTCTCCCGGCACCTCGACCTCGCCGCCGGGTACGACCAGGTGCGCGGTCACGTCTACTTCTCCGGGAAGGACGTGGTCACGGACCGGATCGGGGCCATGGACCGGGTGGTCGGCGACCACTACCGCAACCGGGTGCGCCCGCCCCGCTGACAGCAGCGGGACGGACGCGATGTCGGGGGCGGGCCGCCGGGACCCGGCCGGCCCGCCCGCGGCCCGGGGGCGAAGAGCAGTGCCGCCCGCCGGAGGCCGCTACGGAGTCTCCGGAGCCTGCTTCCGGACGTGGGTGTGCTGTACGACGCTGTCGGGACCGGGTGAAATCAGGTGTTCGTGTCCGTCCTCGAAGCGGACGCGGTACGGGGGAGTGCCCCCGGCCCCGAGCACTTCGACGATCTCTGCGACCTTGTCGTGCTGCCCCACGGTCCTGCCGTGTGTCAGCAGCCGGTCGCCCGTGTGTGCCTCCATCGGGACTGACCTCCTCACGGGTGGCGGTCCATGTCGACAAGTCTATGACCGAAAGCCGACTTCGCCCGGTGGAGCGGTCCCGGCCTCATCGAGGACGTCCCGCGCGCTGGGTGGCCGCGATGCAGACGAGCACCGCGAGGGCCGCGACCGGCGCCGCCGCCGGGACCGTCTCGCCGAGCAGGAAGAACGACCAGACCAGGGTCAGCAGCGGCTGTGCGAGCTGGAGCTGACTGGCCCGGGGCACTCCGATCTCCGCCATCCCGCGGTACCAGACGTACAGGCCGAGGAAGGTCGAAACGGCCGCCACCCAGACCAGGCCGATCACCCCGTGCGCGGTCGGCCGCACCGGCTCGGCAGGCAGTGCGATCGCCGCCCCCGCCACCGCGAGCGGCAGACAGAGCACCAGGGCCCAGCCGGCCACCTGCCAGCCCGGCATGACCCGGGCCAGCCTGCCCCCCTCCGTGTACCCCGCCGCGCACACCAGCAGCGCGCCGAACAGATACAGATCGCTGCCGGACACCTCGCCCCCGCTCTGCTGCACGGTGAACGCGATCACCACGGCCGCGCCGGACAGCGCCGCGGCCCAGAAGGCGCGGGGCGGTCGCGCCCCCGTCCGCAGCGAGGAGAACACCGCGGTGGTCAGCGGCAGCAGCCCCACGACCACGGCCGCGTGCGAGGTCGTCGAGGTCTGCAGCGCCAGCGTGGTCAGCAGCGGGAAACCGATCACCACTCCCGCGGCGACGACGACGAGCCCGGCGCGGTGCGGGCGGTCCGGCACCGCGACGCGTCCCAGCAGCAGCGCACCGCCCGCGATCACCCCGGCGATCAGGGTGCGCAGCGCCACCAGCGACCAGGGGCCGAAGCTCTCCAGCCCCCAGGCCGTGGAGGGGAAGGTCAGCGAGAAGGCGAGGACGCCGAGTCCGGCGAGAAGGACGCCGCCGCGGTGCGTGTCGGGAGCCGTGGCGCGGCCGGTCCCGCTGCCGGCCCGAGTGGCGGCCCCGTGGGCGGTACCGGCGCCGGGCGGCGAACCGATCGCTATCGTGCTCCTGCTAGTAGCGCTATCCTTGGCTCTCATGCAAGAGCGTAGCAGTGTCGCCGAACTGGTCGAATCCCTCCGTGGCGAGCTGAAGCGCTATCCATACGGTGGAAAGCTGCCGTCCAGTCGGGCCCTCGTGGAACGCTTCCGGGTCAGCCCGGTCACCGTCTCCCGGGCCGTCGCCCAGCTCGCCGCCGAAGGGCTCGTCGTCACCAGACCCGGTTCGGGCGCCTTCCGGGCGCAGCCCCGTACCGAGGTGCCCGAGCCGGGCGACACCTCCTGGCAGGAGATCTCCCTCAGCGGCGACGGCGGCCCCGAGGCGGTGCCGCGCACCGTCGACGCCTCCGGTGTCCTGGTCACGCTCGCCGCACCGCCGCCCGGCGTCATCGAGCTGAACGGCGGCTACCTCCATTCCTCGCTCCAGCCCGAGCGGGCGCTCGCCGCCGCCCTCGCCCGGGCCGGCCGCCGCCCCGGCGCCTGGGGCCGGCCGCCCACCGACGGCCTCACCGAACTGCGGTCCTGGTTCGCCCGGGAGATCGGCCCCGCGCTCACCGCCGCCGACGTGCTGATCACCGCGGGCGGACAGAGCGCCCTGGCCACCGCGCTGCGCGCGCTCGCCCCGCCCGGCGCCCCGCTGCTGGTCGAGTCACCCACGTACCCCGGCATGCTGGCGGTCGCCCGCGCCGCCGGGCTGCGGCCCGTTCCGGTGCCGGTGGACGCCGACGGCGTACGGCCGGAGCTGCTCGACGCCGCGTTCCGGGCCACCGGCGCCCGTGTCTTCGTCTGCCAGCCGCTCTTCCAGAACCCGACCGGCGCGGTCCTCGCCCCCGAGCGGCGTGCCGAGGTCGTCCGGATCGCCCGCGCGGCGGGCGCCTTCGTCGTCGAGGACGACTTCGCGCGCCGGCTGGCCCACGAGGACGCCGGGCCGCTGCCCGCGCCACTGGCCGCCGACGACCCGGACGGGGTGGTCGTCCATGTCCGCTCCCTCACCAAGATCGCCTCGCCGAGCCTGCGGGTGGGGGCACTCGCCGCCCGCGGGCCGGTGCTGGGACGGCTGCGGGCCATCCAGGTCGTCGACAGCTTCTTCGTCCCCCGGCCGCTCCAGGAGGCCGCGCTCGAACTCGTCGGGTCCCCGGCCTGGGGCCACCATCTGCGTTCCGTGGCGACCGGGCTGAAGGACCGCCGCACCGCCATGACGACGGCCCTGGGCCGGGAACTGCCCGCCCTCGCACTCCCGCACATCCCCGCCGGGGGCGGCAGCCTGTGGCTGCGCCTGCCCGAAGCGGAAGGCGGTACGGACGAGTCCGCGGTGGTCTCGGCGGCCCTGCGGGCGGGGGTCGCCATCGCGCCCGGCCGCCCGTACTTCTGCGCGGAACCCCCGTCCCCGCAGATCCGGCTCAGCTTCGCCGCGGTCGCCGGGGCGGCCGAGATCGCCGAGGGGATCCGGCGGCTGCGCACCGCCTGCGACGAAGTCCTGACCGCTTCCGCGGGCGGCTTCCGGTCCTGACCGGAGTGGCCCGCACGGTTCCTGAGAAGGCCGCTTCAAGCCATATGGAGGACCGGCGCCGCCGGATCCCCCGCGGTCCGGTCCGGGCCGGAAGGACTCATGAAGGCCCTCTTGACCGGAAGGGTGTTCGGATCCACGATCGCCGCCATGACTTCCAGAGTCTCGTTGGTCGCCGCGGCGCGCAGCTCCGCCGTGCTCACCGAGCGCTTCGACGACGACCGGCCGCTCGACCACACCGGTCTGTACGAGATACGGCTCGCCGCGCCCGCTCTCATGCCGCTGGGCGCCGCCGAGCTGCGCTACTGCTCGCCGACTCCGCGCAGCCGTGCGACCGGCGACGCGCTCGGCTTCGCCCCGCTCGTCCAGCCGGCCCTGCGCGACTGCGACATGGGCCGCTGGCGAGGCTGGACCCTCGCCGACGTCACAGCATGCGAGCCCGCGGCGGTCGACGCCTGGCTGGCGGACCCGCGCTCGGCGCCGCACGGCGGTGAACCGCTGCTCGCGTTCATCTCGCGGATAGGGGGCTGGCTGGACACCCGCCCCGCGTGCGACGGCGCCATCGTCGCCGTCGCCGAACCGGCGGTCGTCCGGGCCGCGCTCGTCTACGCGCTCAAGGCGCCGCCGTCGACGTTCTGGAGCGTGGACGTCGGGCCGCTCTCCACGGTCACGCTCACGGGTGTGCCGGGCCGCTGGAGTCTTCGGCTCGAAGCCGGAGTCCGCTGAAATTTTCCGGAGAATTTCCCGGCGGACATCCGGGAGCGCGGGGAGCGGGGTGCCGTGTCAGCCGTAAGTGCCGGCGGGCCCGCGGTCCGTCTCCGGGGCGGCCGGCCGGAAGGTGTCCGCGTCCGGCTCCGGAACGGGCGGCCCTGGTCAGCGTCCGGTGAGCGGACAGGGGCGACCGCTCGGTGCGCCCCGGCCCTCGCCGGCCGAGGGTCTCGCGGGCCTCGTCGCCCCGATAGCCGTGCACTGGCCGGAATTCGCTGTGGCGGGGCCGCCGCCCGCGTACGGCGACCGGCGCCGGGTCCGCCGGGGTGCGCGGCGGACCCGGCGCCTCGTTCAGTCCTCCTCCTGGGAGCCGGTGAGGAGGGTGAGGGCCTCGGCGATGCCCGTCTCGGCGGTCGCCTTGTCGATGCCGAGACCCGTCAGCACACCCGCGCCGTCCTCCTGCTCCAGCAGCGCGAGCAGGATGTGCTCGGTTCCGATGTAGTTGTGGCCCATCCGCAGGGCCTCCCGGAACGTCAGCTCCAGCGCCTTGCGGGCCCCGGCGTCGTACGGGACGATCTCCGGCAGCTCGCCGGTCGCGGCCGGCGGCAGCGCCTCGGTCGCGGCCCGGCGGACGTCCTCCAGCGTGATGCCCTGGGCCTTGACGAACGCCGCGGCCAGCCCTTCCGGCTCGCTGAGCAGCCCCAGCACCAGGTGCGTGGTGCCCACCTCGTCGTTGCGGGCCGTGCGGGCCTCGTTCTGCGCGGCCATGACGACGTTCTTGGCCCGCGGGGTGAAGCGGCTGAACCCCTGGCTGGGGTCGAGGTCCGACACCTCGCCGGGATCCTTGGCCACGAACCGCTTCTGGGCGGCCTGCCTGGTCACGCCCATGCTCTTGCCGATCTCGGTCCAGGAGGCGCCCGAGCGCCGTGCCTGGTCCACGAAGTGGCCGATCAGATGGTCGGCGATGTCACCGAGGTGGTCCGCGGCGATCACCGCGTCCGAGAGTTGGTCGAGGGCGTCGGTGTGCACCTTCTTGATGGCCTCGATCAGGTCGTCGAGGCGTACGGGATGCGTCGGGCGTACGGGATTCACCATGTGTCAACCTTAGGTTGACAGTCCCGAGGTGTCAACCGATGGTTGACAGTGGGGTCGGTGAGGCGATGCGTCACGGAATCAGCAGGGTGGCGCGGACGCGTTGCAGAAGACGCAGGCGTCCCAGTTCGCCGGCGCGCACAGCACGCGGTGCCGTACGCACGAGGCCATGGCGGCCTCCTCCGGGCCGGGAAAGGGGGACATGGCGTTCTGCGGCTCGGCGCAGGCGGGGTCGAACGCTTCGACCATCTCCCGGTACTGCCGCAGGAATCCCTCGGCGAAGGGCGGTTCGTAATCCAGCTCGTCCCACCGGTGCCTGCGCAGGGCCAGATCGAGTACCCGCAGGACGAAGTTCTTCGCCGCGGCCTGCTCGCCGGGGGAGCTGCCCCAGTCGATGTCCTCCAGGTCGAATCCGACCACCCCGCGTCCCACGGCGCTCTGGTCCTGCAGGGTCAGCAGGGTGGCGAAGCGGTACTCCCAGACGCTCTCCGCGAGGTCGGACACGGCCAGCACGAGTACGTCGACGAAGACGTCCGTGCTCCCGTTGGACATGGACAGGCTGCGGCCCCCGCCGTGGAATGTGTTCCCCATCCCGACACCGTAGCGAGCGGGGCGGCGACGCCGGGCCGCCGGTACGACGGAGCGCGCCGCCCGGTGGGATGCCGGGCGGCGCGCTCGTTCAGCGGGTGCGGGTGCGGGTCAGACGGTGCCGCTGTCCGCGATGGTGATCTTCGCCTGGGTGCGGCCGCTCTGCGAGCCGAGGGACTCGATCTTCTTGACCAGCTTCATGCTGTCCTCGTCGTCGACCTCGCCGAAGACCACGTGCTTGCCGTCCAGCCACGACGTCACGATCGTCGTGATGAAGAACTGCGAGCCGTTGGAGTTGGGGCCGCTGTTGGCCATGGACAGCTGGCCCGGCTTGGTGTGCGACAGCTTGAAGTTCTCGTCCGGGAACTTGGCGCCGTAGATGCTCTGGCCGCCGGTGCCGTCGCCCCGGGTGAAGTCGCCGCCCTGCAGCATGAAGTCGGGGATGACGCGGTGGAAGGAGGAGCCCTTGTAGCCGAAGCCCTTCTCGCCGGTCGCCAGCTGGCGGAAGTTCTCCGCGGTCTTGGGGACGATGTCGTCGAACAGCTTGAACGTGATCCGCCCGGCGGGCTCGTCGTTGATGGTGATGTCGAAGTAAACCTTGCTCGTCATGGAACCATCCTGACATCGACTCGTCCGGCGCGTACGGGCGGGCACGGGTGACGCGCCCGTACGGGCGGTGTCCGCCCGCCGGTGGCGCTCCCGGGGGTGGCCCGGCCCCTGTGGGCCCGGCCCGGTCCGGACGAGGGGCCCCGGGTCAGCGGGTGTCCCGCAGGTGGGTGCCTATCTGCAGGAACGCCTGGACGAGCGGGGCCGCGGGGGCGACCGGGGACATCACCTGGGACCCGTAGTGGACGATGACGGTCTCCAGCTCCGGTGAGACGAAGAGGCGCTGGCCGTGAATGCCGCTGGCCATGAAGGAGCCGTGGGGATCGTTCAGGATCCACCAGAAGTCGTGGTACGAGAGGGTGGCGGGGGCGCTGGGGGGTGCGGCGGGGAAGCGGACGCGCCGGGCGTAGCCCGCCGGGGCGTCGGGGATGGCGGCGATCACGGCGTCCGGAATGATCTGCCGGTCCCCGACGGCTCCGCCGCAGCGGATCAGCTCGCCGAGCCGGGCCACGTCGCGGGCGGTGGCGCTGAATCCGCCGCAGGCGGCCTCGGTGCCCTCGCCGTCGAGGACGTAGTAGGCGTCCTCGTCGGCCCCGAGGCGTGACCAGATCATGTCGCTCAGCAGCTCCGAGGTGGTGGTGCCGGTGACGCGGCGGAGGATTTCGGCGAGCGCCTCCACGTTGCCGTTCTCGTAGCGGAACGCGGTGCCCGGCGCGGCCGTCGCGCGCGCGGTGGCGAGGTGTTCGCGAATGCTGGTGGGGCCGCTGTAGCCGTAGGGGCGCAGGGGCGGTGCGACGACCGCGAAGTAGCGCTGGGCCTCGATCGGCTTGTCGAAGGGGCGCCCGGCGTAGGAGACGTGGGTTCCCATGTGCAGCAGGTGGTCGACGGTGCTGTCCCCGAAGGCGGTGCCGGCGAGTTCGGGGACGTACGTGGCGGCTCTCGCGTCGCGGTCGAGGATTCCCCGGTGGGCCAGGGTGGCCGCCAGCAGGCCCACGTACGACTTGGCCGCCGAGGCGTTGAAGTGGGCCTCGTGGGGCCTCAGTCCGTGCGGGTAGCTCTCGTGGACGAGGGTGCCGCGGTGCATCACCAGGAGGGCGTCGGTCTGGGCGGTCGCGAAGAGGTCCTGGAGGGTCAGGATGCGGCCGTCGGGCGCGGTGATGGTGAGCCGGTCGATTCCGGCGGTGCCGGCCGGCAGGTCCCGGGCGGGGCCCGGTCCGCGCCACACCCGACGGCTGGGCAGCAGCTCCCGGCCCGCCGTGGTGTAGCGGCGCACCCACGCCGGGTCGGTGTAGCCGCGGGACCAGTGGAGATCCGCCAGCGGTGCGTCGGTCATGCGCGCTCCTCAAAATGAGTGACGTTTCGATCGCTACCATACATAGCGTCTGGTTCTATGAACCCTCTGAGTTCCGATCAATCGCTCTGGACTGTTGAGTTGCGATGTGGTGGCTCGCTTGCCATAGAAGCATTGACCGGAAGTGGCCAGCGCGTTACGTTGCCGAATCAACAGCCCGTTACTGGACGCTTCGTTCAATTGATTTGCCGTAGCGCCCCGACAGGGCGTGCCCGGACGGGAGCGGCGCCGTCACCCGCGTACGTCCGATGCCGAAGCTCCCGTCACCGGAGCGTCCACCCCTGCTTCCCCCGAACCGCAGGAGTCTTCCCATGCCCTCGCAGCCATCACCGCCGCCGGCTCCCGGCGCACCCGGCGAACTCGGGGCGCCCGTGTTCGACCGGCGCCGCGCCTGGCTCGTCACCGCACTGATCGTCGCATTCATGATCGTCAACTTCGCGGACAAGTCGGTGCTCGGGCTGGCGGCCGACCCGATCATGGACGAACTGGGTATCAGCCACAGCACCTACGGCCTGATCTCCAGCTCGTACTCGATCCTGTTCAGCCTCTCCGGGCTGGTCGTCGGCTTCTTCTCCTCGCGCATCTCCAGCCGTGTGCTGCTGTTCGTGATGTGTCTGGTGTGGGGGCTGGCCCAGTTGCCCGTCCTGCTCGTGGCTGCCGTTCCGGCGCTGGTCGCCGGCCGGGTGCTGCTCGGCGCGGCCGAGGGGCCGGCCACGCCCATGTCGATGCACGCCCTCTACAAGTGGTTTCCGGTGGGCCGCCGCGGCCTGCCCTCGGCCCTGCAGATCAGTGGCGCGGCGCTCGGCACCCTCATGGCGGCCCCCGTGGTGACCTGGCTGATCACCGGGTTCGGGTGGCGTTCGGCGTTCGCCGCGCTGGCCGTGACGAGCCTGGTGTGGAGTGCGGTGTGGTGGTTCGTCGGGCGTGACGGTCCCCATGACCAGCCGCCCGCGCGGATGCCGGCCGCGGCCGATGGGTCCGCGCGCGTCCCCTACCGCCGCCTGCTGCTCTGCGGCACCGTGATCGGGAGCGTGACCAGCGCCTTCGGGGCGTCATGGGCGATGTCCCTCAGTCAGGCCTGGCTGCCTTCGTACCTCAGGAACGAGCTCGCCATGAGCCCGGGAACGGCGGCGGCGGTGCTCAGCGCCGTGTCCGCGGTGAGCTTCGTGCTGCTGCTGGCGCTGTCGCCCGTGATCGACCGGCTGACCCGGCGCGGCGTGTCGCTGCGCCTGTCCAGCGGTGTGCCGCAGGGCCTCGCGGTGGCGTGTGCGGGGACGGCGATGGCGGTCTTCCCCTTCGTCGGCCCGCTCCCGCTGCGGCTCGCCCTGATCGCGGTCGCCTTCGCGGTGCACTCCATCGCCTTCCCGCTGCACTACATGACGGCCGCGGCGGTCGTGCCCGCCTCCCAGCGCGGCGCGCTCTTCGGGATCGTGGCCGCGACGGGCACGCTTCCGGGGCTGCTGGCCCCGTCCCTGACCGGCCGTCTGCTGGACACGGCGCCCTCGGCGAGTGCGGGCTACACGCAGTCGTTCGTCCTGGCGGCGGCCGTCATGATCACCTGCGGGGCGGTGGCCGTCCGCTGCATACGCCCGGCCCGGGACGCCGTGCGGCTCGGCGTGCTCCAGGGCCGGCCGGAGCCGGTCAGCCCTGATCCGGTGCGGTGAATCCGCTGGCCCAGTACCGGCCGTGCAGGGCCAGGTCCAGAAGCATGCGCACGGCCTCCTCCGCGGGCATCGGCGGGGTGTCCTGCTCGGCCCACCAGCGCAGTACGGCGATCTGCTCGCCGACCCAGACGCGGGCCAGCAGGTCGGCGTCGATCCGCGGCTGGACGCTGTTGCGTTCGGCGCGGGCCTTGAACTCCTGCGCCGTCGCGGCGGCGCAGGAGTCCACGAACATCTGCAACGGCCTGCCGTCCCCCTCGCCGCGCAGCACGGCCCGGTAGACGTCCCGTTCGTCGTCGACGTGCCGCAACATCTCCAGCAGCGGTTTGCCGGTGAACCCGACGGCGCTGCCGGAGACCACCGGCTCCAGTCGCTGGGCGAGCTGCTCCAGCAGATCGGAGGTCACCCGTGCGAACAGGTCGTCCTTGCCCTTGAAGTGCGCGTAGAACGTGGCGCGCGCGACATCGGCCCGCTCGGTGATGTCTTCGACGGTGAGCGCGCCGAAGCCGCGCTCCAGCACCAGCTCCACCAGTGCGGTGCCCAGCGCCCTGCGGGTGCGCCTGGTGCGCCTGTCCTCGGCCATGCGGCCCCCTTCGCCCTGTCGTGGTTCGCGCACAGTCTAGATGGCTCTTGACAGTCCACAAGATACAAAACATTGTGTCTGTAAACGTTCTTGCTGTATTCAATTGGTCAGACTGCAAGACTGGAGATCGTTGATGAACCTCGGCACCTACCTCACCCGCAGCGCCCGCTACTGGCCCGACGCGACCGCCCTGGTCTGCGGCGAGCGTTCCTGGACGTACGCGGAGCTGGACACCGCGACCGACCGGCTCGCCTCCGCGCTGCTGGCCCGCGGGCTGCGACCCGGCGACGCGGTCGCCTCCCTGGCCTGGAACCGAGGGGAACTGGTCGAGGTCGAATTCGCCCTCTACAAGGCCGGACTGGTGCGCGCGCCGATCAATGCCCGTCTGGGCCGCGGCGAGATCGAGCACATCCTGCGCTACGCGCCGGTGCGCGCCCTGCTGTTCGACGCGGCGCACCGCGAGGACGCGCTGGCCGCCGTCGCGGCCTCGGACACCGGCTGTCTCCCCGTACTCCTCGACGACGAACTGCCCTCCCCGACACCGGCCGCCACCACGGTCCTCGGCTACCGGACCCTGCTCGGCGAGGCGGGAGCGGGAGCGGAGGAGGAGGATGCGGCGGTGGCCGGGGCCGGCCCGGTCGCCATCGACGTGGACGAGGACGCCCCCTGTGTCCTCAACTTCACCTCCGGCTCCACCGGAGCGCTCAAGGCCGCCGTCCAGACCTTCGGCAACCGCCTCGCGAACATGCGCAAACTGCTGATGAGCGACGAGTCCCGGCCCCGGCCGGGCACCCGCTACCTCGCCTGCGGCCCCATCACCCACGCCACCGGCATGACCCTGCTGGCCAATGTGTTCGCCGGAGCGACCACCCATGTGCTGCCCGCCTGGAGCGCCGGGGCGTTCCTGGACGCGGTGGAGGAGGAACGCATCACCGCGACCTTCCTCGTCCCCGCCATGGTCAACATGGTGCTGGCCCACCCGGACGCGAGCGCGCGGGACCTGTCCAGCCTGACCGGCGTACGCGTCGGAGGCGCGCCCATATCGCCCCGACGCCTGCGGGACGCCGTGCAGTTGTTCGGCCCGGTCGTGGCGCAGGGCTACGGCCTCGGCGAGACCACCAGCGTGGTGGCGGGACTGAGCAGCCAGGAGATCGCCCGGGCCGTCGCGGACGACCCCGAACTCCTGCAGTCCTGCGGACGGGCGATGTACGACACCGAGATCCGGATCGCCGACGAGTCCGGCCGCCCGCTGCCGCCCCGCGAGGTCGGCGAACTCATCGTCCGCGGCCCCGACTGCGTACGCGAGTACTGGCAGGAGCCCGAACTGTCGGCGCAGACCTTCCGCGACGGCTGGGTCCACACCGGCGATCTCGCCTGGATGCGCGAGGACGGCTATCTGTTCCTCGTCGACCGCAAGAAGGACATGATCATCTCCGGCGGGTTCAACATCTACTGCACCGAGGTCGAGGCCGCCCTCTACGAGCACCCCGGCGTCCAGGAAGTCTGCGTCGTCGGTGTGCCCGACGAGACCTGGGGCGAAGCGGTCAAGGCCGTCGTCGTGCCCCGCCCCGGCCACGAGCTGAGCGCCGACGCGATCACCGCGTTCTGCGCCGAGCGGCTCGACCGCTTCAAGAAGCCCCGGAGCGTCGACTTCGTCGGAGAGCTGCCCCACAACCGCAACGGAAAGCTCGACCGCAAGGCCGTGCGCGAACCGTTCTGGGCCGGCACCGACCGCCGCGTGAACTGACCCCGCCCCTCCGGACCGGCAAGGACCCCCACGACATGACCTTCTCGCTGCGCCCCGACCACGACGACCCCCGGATCTCCGGCCTCGTCGACCGGCTCCGCACCTACCTCGACGGCGAACTCGCCGACTACGAACGCGAGCGCGGCATCACCCACGAGAGCCGCCTCAGCCGCTCCGACCTCGAACCCGTCTGGCGGCGCAGCCGCGAACTGGGCTTCTACGGCATCCACCTGCCCGAGCAGTACGGCGGCCAGAACCTCTCCTACACCGCACTGGCCGCACTCAAGGAGGAGGTCGGGGCCTGCGGACGCGTGGTGGGTCACAGCGTGCTCGGCGACATGGGCGGCCCGCTCCGGGCCGGTGACATCCTCGCCCACGCCACCGAGTACCAGCTCGACACGTACCTGCTGCCCCTGGTCCGCGGTGAGCGCGCCTGCTGCTTCTCGCTGACCGAGACCGACGCCGGCTCCGACGTACGGTCCATGCGCACCACCGCCGTCCGCGACGGCGACGGCTACCGCCTGAGCGGCCACAAGGTCTTCAGCTCCGCGGGTCCGTTCGCCGACTTCGCCATCGTCGTGGCCCGGATGGCGGGGACCGGCGAACAGGAGGGTGAGAAGCCGTCCTTCTCCGCCTTCCTCGTCGACCTCGACAGCCCCGGCTGCCGGGTGGAGGACGGCGCCACGCCCATGTCCGGCGAGCACATCGAGAGCGACATCGTCCTGGACGACTGCCACGTGCCCGCCCGGAACCTCCTCGGCGAGGAGGGCAAGGGGATGCGGATCGCGCTCGGCCGTGTCACCACCAACCGGCTCCTGCACTGCCCGACCGTCATCGGCGCCACCCGCCGCGCCCTCGACCTCACCCTGCGACGCACCCGCACCCGCAAGGTCGCCGGCGGCCGGCCCCTGCTGACCCTCCAGTCCATCCAGCACAAGGTCGCCGACATGGCCACCGAGCTGTACGCCGCCCGCTCCATGACCTACGCCGCGCTCGCCGCCCTCGACCAGGGCAAGGACGTACGCACCGAGGCGTTCATGAGCAAGCTGTTCGTCGCCGAGTCGGCCTTCCGCATCCTCGACCAGGCCGTCCAGATCCACGGCAAGGAAGGTCTCACCCAGGGCAACGAGATCGAGTTCCTGTTCCGCAAGATCCGCATGTTCCGTGTCCTGACCGGCACCTCCGAGATCCAGCGCAACGGCATCGCGCACGGCCTCGCCTTCATGGACTGACTGCCTCTCCCGCCGCACGTGGCCCCTCACACCGCAAGACAGGTGCACCCGATGACAAGCCCCGCTCGCTCCGCAGCCCCCGCCTGGTCGTCACTGACGGGCAGACGGATCCTCGACCTCTCCCGGCTGCTGCCCGGCCCGTACGCCACATCCCTGCTCGCCGACCTCGGCGCCGACGTCGTCAAGGTCGAGTCCCCGGACACCGGCGACCCCCTGCGGATCGCCCCCGATCTGTTCGACGCGCTCAACCGCAACAAGCGGTCGGTCACCCTGGACCTGCGCGACGAGGGCGGCCGGAACACCTTCCTGGACCTGGTCCGCACCGCCGACGCCGTCGTGGAGAGCTTCCGCCCCGGCGTCCTCGACGGGATGGGCCTGGGCTACGAGACGCTCCACGAGGCCAATCCGCGCCTGGTGCTGTGCTCGCTCAGCGGCTACGGGCAGAGCGGACCGTACGCACCGAAGCCCGGCCACGAGCTCAACTTCCTCGGCCTGTCCGGCTTCTTCGCCGTCCCCGGACGGCTCGACGGCCACATCACCCGCCCCGGCGTCCGGATCGGCGACATGGCCGGAGCCATGCACGCGGCCCTCGCCCTGACCGCCGCCCTCGGCGCCGGGACCGATACCGAGGGCCAGCACATCGACGTATCCCTCAGCGAGTCCGTCACCGCCTGGTGCTCCCTCTTTGCACTGCCGCTTCGCGACATCCCCGACCCCCTCGACGCGGGACTGGTCCAGGGCGACAACGACATCTTCACCACCGCCGACGGAAAGCGCCTCTCCCTCGCCACGTTCGAGGACAAGTTCTGGCACCGCTTCCGCACCGGGCTGGCGGGCGACTTCCCGGCGCTGAACACCCCCGCCTACGACCGGCGGGCCGCCCGCACCGCCGCCCGGCAGGCCGTGAGCGACCTGCTGCACGGGGTCTTCCGGGCCCGCGACCACGCCTGGTGGCAGCAGCGCCTGGACGGCCTCGACGCTCCCTGGGCGCCCGTCCACACCACTCCCGGCGACCTCCTGGCCGACCCCCACGCAACGGCCCGGCAGCTGTTCCACGCCCCCGCCGATCCCGCCGCCTGCCCGCAGGCCCGCTTCCCCGTGACCTTCGGAGCGGGCCTCGACACCTTCCGCGGCCCGGCCCCCGCCCTGGGGGAGCACACCCGGGAACTGCTGGGCACGGAGCGGCCGTCGCACACCTGACCCGGTGCGGGGTGCCGGGCGGTTCAGCGGTGGGCCCGGCCCCGTACATGGAGGACGCCGAGGGTGATCGCGGCGACGGCGCACACCAGCATGCCCCCGGTCAGGAAGGCGTAGCCCGTCGAGCTGATGCCCGGTTCGACGCTCTGCACCATGGTCATGCCCTCGCCCGCGGCGACCCGGTGCTCCTTGTCCGGGTGGTCCACGATGTAGACGATCATCGCGGCGATCGCCGCCACGCAGACCACCGCCCCGGCGAGCAGCGATCCGCCCACCCGGCCGTACCAGGGGACCCGCGGGACCAGGGCGACGTGCGGGCACTGGACGAGCAGGGTGCGCCCCAGGTCGGCGGCGCGCCGGGTGAGCCCGTCCGCCCGCAGCCGGGTGCCGTCGTCGAAACGGATCTCGCAGCGGAAACCGTTGCCGAGCCGGGTCGCGACGGCGTTCACCGCGTCACCGTCGACGTGGAGCGAGGTGACGCGGTCCCAGGACCAGCCCGCGACCCCGCGCCGGGACCCGTGGACGAGGCCGTCCCGGCGCACCTCGAAGTACTCCCCGGGCTCGCCGCGCACGGCCCGCACGACCTGGTTCACCGCGACGCCCGCGGCGCCCAGCGCGAGACCGATCAGAAGGCCGATCGCCTTGTTGCTGCCCGCCGACCCCTCGCCGGTCGCGGACAGGCCCCAGACGCCGAGCCAGCCGGACGGGACGGCGACGAGCAGGGCGCAGGCCGCGTTCACCCACCGCTTCCGGTGATCCACCACGTGCCGCCGGACCAGCGGGCCGAGGCCGTCGAACGCATTCTCTTCTTCTCTTCCGGTCACCGGGAAAGTCAAGCACCAGGACCGGCGGCTCCTCAAGATCGGGCGGGGGGCCGGTAGTTGGCCCACGCGCGGCCCCAGGCAGGATTTCCACCGCGGATGAGGGCAGGAACCGTCGCGGGCGCGGGCGGCGCACACCCTCGGCGAACGGCGAACCACCCCTCGAAAGCTTTGCATAAAAGTGCATAGCTGCGTATAGTCATGCCATCGACGAGGAGGTTCCGATGGTGGTACGCGCAGCAGTGGCAGGGGCGAGTGGATACGCCGGCGGGGAGCTGCTCCGCCTCCTGCTGGTTCACCCCCAGGTCGAGATCGGGGCGCTCACGGCCAACTCCAACGCCGGGCAGAAGCTCGGCGCGCTCCAGCCGCACCTGCGGCCGCTCGCCGACCGGGTGCTCCAGCCGACCACCCCCGAGGTCCTCGCCGGGCACGATGTCGTCTTCCTCGCCCTCCCGCACGGACAGTCCGCCGCCGTGGCCGAGCAGCTCGGTGACGAGGTGCTGGTCGTCGACATGGGTGCCGACTTCCGGCTCAAGGACGCGGCGGACTGGGAGAAGTTCTACGGCTCCCCGCACGCCGGTACCTGGCCCTACGGCCTGCCCGAACTGCCCGGCGGGCGTTCGGCGCTCGCCGGTACCAAGCGTATCGCCGTGCCCGGCTGCTACCCGACCGCCGTCTCGCTCGCGCTCTTCCCGGCGTACGCGGCCCAGCTGGCCGAGCCCGAGGCCGTGGTCGTCGCCGCGTCCGGCACCTCCGGGGCCGGCAAGGCGGCCAAGCCGCATCTGCTCGGCTCCGAGGTGATGGGCAACATGTCCCCGTACGGCGTGGGCGGAGCCCACCGGCACACCCCGGAGATGATCCAGAACCTCAGCGCGGCGGCCGGGGAGCCGGTCACGGTCTCCTTCACGCCGACCCTGGCGCCGATGCCCCGCGGCATCCTCGCCACCTGCAGCGCGAAGGCCAGGCCCGGTGTGAGTGCCGAGTCCCTCCGTGACGTGTACGAGAAGGCGTTCGCCGACGAGCCCTTCGTCGAGCTGCTCCCCGAGGGGCAGTGGCCCGCCACGGCGTCCGTCCACGGTTCCAACGCCGTACAGATCCAGGTCGCCCACGACGAGGCGGCGGGCCGGATCATCGCGATCAGCGCCATCGACAACCTCGCCAAGGGCACCGCCGGCGGTGCCCTGCAGAGCATGAACATCGCCCTCGGACTTCCCGAGGACACAGGTCTTTCCACGATCGGAGTCGCACCGTGAGTGTCACGGCAGCACAGGGGTTCTCCGCGGCGGGCATCGCCGCGGGAATCAAGGAGAGCGGTAACCCGGACCTGGCCCTCGTGGTCAACCACGGTCCGCGTCGCGCCGCCGCGGGCGTCTTCACCTCCAACCGCGTCAAGGCCGCCCCCGTTCTCTGGTCGGAGCAGGTGCTCAGGGGCGGCGAGGTCACCGCCGTCGTGCTCAACTCCGGCGGTGCCAACGCCTGCACCGGCCCGAAGGGCTTCCAGGACACCCACGCCACCGCCGAGAAGGCCGCCGAGGTCCTCACCGGCCACAACGCGGGCGAGATCGCGGTCGCCTCGACCGGGCTGATCGGCACCCTGCTCCCGATGGACAAGCTGCTGCCCGGCATCGAGCAGGCCGCCGCCGCCCTCAGCGAGCACGGCGGTGAGAAGGCCGCCATCGCGATCAAGACCACCGACACCGTCCACAAGACCGCCGTCGCGGGCGGCGAGGGCTGGACCGTCGGCGGCATGGCCAAGGGTGCGGGCATGCTGGCCCCGGGCCTCGCCACCATGCTGGTCGTCCTCACCACCGACGCCGACGTGGACGCCGCCGGACTCGACTCCGCGCTGCGCGCCGCCACCCGCACCACCTTCGACCGGGTCGACTCCGACGGCTGCATGTCGACCAACGACACGGTGCTGCTGCTGGCCTCCGGGGCGAGCGGAATCACTCCGGACCAGGCGGAGTTCGCCGAGGCCGTACGGGCCGTCTGCGCCGACCTCGCACGCCAGCTCATCGGTGACGCGGAGGGTGCCTCCAAGGACATCCGGATCGAGGTCGTGGGCGCCGCGACCGAGGACGACGCCGTCGAGGTGGGCCGCTCCATCGCCCGAAACAACCTCCTCAAGTGCGCCATCCACGGCGAGGACCCCAACTGGGGCCGGGTCCTCTCCGCGATCGGCACCACGAAGGCCGCCTTCGAGCCCGACCAGCTGAACGTCGCCATCAACGGCGTCTGGGTCTGCAAGAACGGCGGCGTCGGCGAGGACCGCGACCTGGTCGACATGCGCTACCGGGAGGTCGAGATCACCGCCGACCTCGCCGCCGGCACCGAGTCCGCCGTCATCTGGGCCAACGACCTGACCGCGGACTACGTCCACGAGAACAGCGCGTACAGCTCATGAGCGCGGCGCGGAAACACACCGCACTCCCGAAGGCGCAGACCCTCATCGAGGCGCTGCCCTGGCTGACCCGGCACAACGGCAAGACCGTCGTCATCAAGTTCGGCGGCAACGCCATGATCGACGACGAGCTGAAGGCCGCCTTCGCCCAGGACGTGGTCTTCCTGCGCCAGGCCGGCCTCAAGCCCGTCGTCGTGCACGGCGGCGGCCCGCAGATCAGTGCCCAGCTCGACAAGCAGGGCCTGGTCAGCGAGTTCAAGGCGGGCCTGCGCGTCACCACGCCCGAGGCGATGGACGTCGTACGGATGGTGCTCGCAGGACAGGTCCAGCGCGAACTCGTCGGCCTGCTCAATCAGCACGGCCCGCTCGCCGTCGGCATGACCGGCGAGGACGCCCACACCATCACCGCCGTCCAGCACCGGCCGAACATCGACGGCGAACTCGTCGACATCGGCCGGGTCGGCGAGATCACCGCCATCGACACCGGCGCGATCCAGGCACTGCTGGACGACGGCCGGATCCCGGTCATCTCCTCCATCGCCCGCTCCGCCGACGACAACCACGTCTACAACGTCAACGCCGACACCGCGGCCGCGGCGCTCGCCGCCGCACTGAACGCCGAGACGCTGATGGTCCTCACCGATGTCGAGGGCCTCTACGAGGACTGGCCCAACAGCGACGACGTGATCAGCCGGCTCACCGCGGCCGAGCTGGAGAAGCTGCTGCCGGAACTCTCCAGCGGCATGGTGCCGAAGATGCAGGGCTGCCTGCACGCCGTGCGCAACGGCGTCGAGACCGCCCGCGTGATCGACGGCCGGGTCCAGCACTCGATCCTGCTGGAGATCTTCACCGACGAAGGAATCGGCACGATGGTCGTGCCCGACGCGCAGGGGGAGTCATGAGCAACCAGGAGCTCGCACAGCGCTGGAGCCATGCGCTGATGGACAACTACGGGACCCCGAAGCTGTCCCTGGTCCGCGGCGAGGGCGCCCGGGTGTGGGACGCCGACGGCACCGAGTACCTCGACTTCGTCGGCGGGATCGCGGTGAACGCCCTGGGCCACGCCCACCCCGCCGTCGTCGAGGCCGTCTCCACCCAGATCGCCTCCCTCGGCCACGTCTCCAACCTCTTCATCGCCGAACCGCCCGTCGCCCTCGCCGAACGGCTGCTCCAGCTCTTCGGCCGGGGCGGCCGCGTCTACTTCTCCAACTCGGGCGCCGAGGCCAACGAGGCCGCGTTCAAGATCGGCCGGCTGACCGGGCGGACCCACATGGTCGCCACCGACGGCGGCTTCCACGGCCGGACCATGGGCGCGCTCGCGCTGACCGGCCAGCCCGGGAAGCGCGACCCGTTCCTCCCGCTGCCCGGTGACGTCACGCACGTCCCGTACGGCGACGCGGACGCCCTGCGGGCCGCCGTCACCACCGACACCGCGCTGGTGATCATCGAGCCGGTCCAGGGCGAGAACGGCGTGGTCGTGCCGCCCGCCGGATATCTGGAGGCGGCCCGGGAGATCACCCGGGCCACCGGCACCCTGCTCGTCCTCGACGAGGTGCAGACCGGCATCGGCCGCTGCGGCCAGTGGTTCGAGCACCAGGCCCACCAGGGCGTCGAGCCCGATGTCGTCACCCTCGCCAAGGGCCTCGGCGGCGGACTGCCGATCGGCGCGACCGTGGCCTTCGGCCCGGCGGCCGAGCTGCTGAAGCCGGGCCAGCACGGCACGACCTTCGGCGGCAATCCGATCGCCTGCGCCGCCGGACTCGCCGTCCTGGACACCCTGGCCGCCGACGGCGTCCTGGACCGGGTCAAGCGGCTCGGCGAGAGGATCAGGGACGGCGTGGAGGGTCTCGGTCACCCGCTGGTATCCCATGTCCGCGGCTCCGGACTGCTGCTGGGTATCGTGCTCACCGAGCCCCTCGCGCCCCAGGCGCAACAGGCGGCTCAGAGCGCCGGAATCCTGGTGAACGCACCCGCCCCCGATGTCCTGCGGCTCATGCCGCCGCTGATCATCGGCGACGCGGAAGTGGACGCGTTGATCCGGGCACTGCCCGGCGCTCTCGACGCGGCACAAGGGGACGGACGATCCGGAGAATGAGGCGACGACGATGACCGAGGCGCAGGAGACCGAGTACGGCGGGCCGTCCGTGCCGCAGACCCGCACCGCACGCCACCGCCGGATCGTGGACATCCTGAACCGGCAGCCGGTGCGTTCGCAGAGCCAGCTGGCCAAGCTCCTCGCCGACGACGGGCTGAGCGTCACCCAGGCGACGCTCTCCCGCGATCTGGACGAGCTGGGCGCGGTGAAGATCCGCAACACCGGTGGCGAGCTGATCTACGCGGTGCCCAGCGAGGGCGGATTCCGTACCCCGCAGGCACCGTTGGGCGGGTCGGCGAAGGAGGAGCGGATGCGGCGGCTCTCCGCCGAACTGCTCATCTCCGCGGAGGCATCGGCCAACCTCGTGGTGCTGCGCACCCCTCCGGGCGCGGCCCAGTTCCTCGCCTCGGCCATCGACCAGGCCGAACTGCACGACATCCTCGGCACCATCGCGGGCGACGACACCCTGATGCTGATCAGCCGTGATCCGGCGGGCGGTCAGGCGCTCGCCGACCATCTGCTGCGACTGGCACAGAACGAGCGCTGAACGGACCGGCGTCGCCGGCGTCCGTCAGTAGCGCGTGATCGCGGTCGGGCCCGAGCGGGTCCCGATCGCGATGTGCGGACGGCGGACCGGGTCCACCCAGTCGAGGATCCGGTCCATCGCGGCCGCCGGGACGGAGACGCAACCGGCGGTCGCACCACGCCCGTTGACGTGGAGGAAGATCCCGGCGCCGCGACCCCGCACCGGCCGTTCGTAGTTGAAGCCGATGACGAGTGCGCGGGCGTACTGCGTCGGATACGCGATCAGATGCTCCGCCTCGCCCGCCCGGCAGTCCCCGGGACGCGGCTCCACCCAGCGGTTGTAGGCCCGCGCCGCGTTGTCCTGGCACCACCACGACCGCTCGTTGACCCGGCGGTAGGGATGGACGGTGCCGGCCGGTGCGGGCTTGATCCCGAAGGCGTACGGCAGGTCGTACAGGCCGGTGGGTGTGGTGTTCGTGCCCTGCTTGCGCGACGCCCCCTCGGCCAGGCCCTTCGCACCGAACCTGGCGGGCGTGGACCCGCCCTTCACCCAGACCCCCCGGCGCAGATTCCACCAGGTGACGGTGCCCGTGGTGGAGCCCTCGGCCGGGGCCTCGGCCGTGATCAGCTGACTGCCGCCGCCGGTGTCGGCCATCCGGGCCGGGAGCGGCGGGGCGGCGGCGGGGCGGGCCGCGACGGAGCCCGCCAGCGCGAGCAGTACCGAGAGGGTCACCAGGGATCTGCGCATGCCCGGACGGTAGACCCTCCGCCCGGCCGCCACCCGCGGTTCTGCTCCGTACGGCTCAATCGCGTCCCGCCCGCGGCATCGGCGGCAGCGGGAGCGGCAGCCCCGGCAGCCCGTCGATGCTCGTCGCGATGTGCTCCTTCTTCTCGAAGTAGGCACTGAGCGAGGCGTCGTCCTCGCGGGCGAAGCGCCGGGCGTGCAGCGGCCGGTCCTCGTCGTACGACATGAACGGCACCCCGTAGCCGCAGGTGTCCCGGATCAGCTCGGCCCGCACCACGACGACGGCGCGCAGCCCGTGGAGGTCGGGGTCCACGTCCGGGAAGTGGGCGAGCAGCGCGCCGAACCGCGGATCGTCACGGAAGACCGGCTCGCCGCGGCCGTGCACCCGCACGATGTTCGGCGGCCCCTGGAAGGCGCACCACATCAGTGTGATCCGGCCGTTCTCACGGAGGTGGGCGACGGTCTCGGCATTGCTGCCCGCGAAGTCCAGATAGGCCACGGTCAGCTCGTCGATCACGGCGAACGAACCGCTGACTCCCTTGGGGGAGAGGTTGACCGTGCCCTCGCCGTCCAGGGGCGCCGTCGCGGTGAAGAAGATGTGCTGCTCTTCGATGAAGGTCCTGATCCGCCCGTCGATGCGTTCATGTGTTTTCCCCATGGTGGCCATTGTCGGCGCCGACTCCGGTGGTGGCGAGGTGATTCCACCTGGTGGGACCTCCGTTGCGGGGCGCGGGGAGGCAGTCGCACCTTTGACAAAACATGCATTGCTCTGCATAGTTATGCCTATCGTGATCGCGCCGTGCGGAGAGACCGGTGACCGGGCGCAAGCCCGGGAAGCGTGACCTCGCCCGACCCCCAGCAGTTACGTCTCCGCCTCCCCGGCCCTCCGCACGGGGAGGCGGCCGCACACCCACCACCCTGTTCTTCCCGAGGAGCACGCAGTGAGCAACGGCAACGGCAACAGCGACGTACGCCTCTGGGGCGCCCGCTTCGCCGACGGTCCGGCCGAGGCGCTGGCGAAGCTGTCCGCCTCCGTCCACTTCGACTGGCGGCTCGCGCCGTACGACATCGCCGGTTCCCGCGCCCACGCGCGCGTGCTGAACAAGGCGGGCCTGCTCACCGAGGACGAGCTGATCCGCATGATCGCCGGTCTCGACCAGCTCGAAGCCGATGTCGCCGACGGCTCCTTCACCGGCACCATCGCCGACGAGGACGTCCACACGGCGCTGGAGCGCGGGCTGCTGGAGCGCCTCGGCCCCGACCTCGGCGGCAAGCTGCGGGCGGGCCGGTCCCGCAACGACCAGATCGCGACCCTCTTCCGGATGTACCTGCGCGACCACGCCCGGATCATCGGCGGCCTGATCGCCGAACTGCAGGGCGCGCTGGTCGGCCTCGCCGAGGCGCACCCGGACGTGGCGATGCCCGGCCGTACGCATCTGCAGCACGCCCAGCCGGTGCTCTTCGCCCACCACGTCCTGGCGCATGCGCAGTCCCTGTCCAGGGACGCCGAGCGGCTGCGCCAGTGGGACGAGCGGACCGCCGTCTCGCCGTACGGCTCCGGCGCCCTGGCCGGGTCGTCCCTCGGCCTCGACCCGGAGGCGGTCGCCGCCGACCTCGGCTTCGAGCACGGGTCCGTCGGCAACTCCATCGACGGAACGGCCTCCCGCGACTTCGTCGCCGAGTTCGCCTTCATCACCGCGATGATCGGTGTGAACCTCTCCCGGATCGCGGAGGAGGTCATCATCTGGAACACGAAGGAGTTCTCCTTCGTCACCCTGCACGACGCCTTCTCCACCGGCTCCTCGATCATGCCGCAGAAGAAGAACCCGGACATCGCCGAGCTGGCCCGCGGCAAGTCCGGCCGCCTGATCGGCAACCTGACGGGCCTGATGGCCACGCTGAAGGCGCTCCCGCTCGCGTACAACCGCGACCTCCAGGAGGACAAGGAGCCGGTCTTCGACTCCTGCGACCAGCTGGAGGTCCTGCTGCCCGCCTTCACCGGCATGATGGCCACCCTCACCGTCAACCGCGCGCGCATGGAAGAACTGGCCCCGGCCGGCTTCTCGCTCGCCACCGACATCGCCGAGTGGCTGGTCAAGCAGGGCGTGCCCTTCCGCGTCGCCCACGAGGTCGCCGGTGAGTGCGTCAAGGAGTGCGAGCAGCAGGGCATCGAGCTCGACGAGCTGACCGACGAGCAGTTCGCCAAGATCTCCGAACACCTCACCCCCGAGGTCCGCACGGTCCTCAATGTGGCCGGTGCGCTCGCCTCCCGCAGCGGCCGCGGCGGTACGGCCCCGTCGGCCGTGGCCGTCCAGCTCGCCGAGGTGAAGGCCGACCTCGCCACCCAGCAGGCCTGGGCCACCGCGAAGAACTGATCACGACAGGGACGGCACCGGGGCGGGGAGCGGACCGTACGCTCCCCGCCTTCCGGTTTCCGTGAGCTGGGTTACGTTGACGGGGGAGCACACCCGATCGACGAGGAGCCCAACGATGCCTTTCGCCCGGCTGGCCACAGCGACCACACCGACCGCCCACATCGGGCTCGGCCTGGCGGCGGTCGGCAGGCCCGGCTACATCAACCTCCACCGCGACCGCGATCTGCCCGCCGACCGCAGCGTCGGGGCGATGCGCGAACGCACCCACGAGCTGCTCGACGCCGCCTACGCACAGGGCGTCCGCTACTTCGACGCGGCCCGCTCCTACGGCCGCGCGGAGGAGTTCCTGGCCGACTGGCTGACCGCGCGGCCCGAGGCCGACGACGTCGTCATCGGCAGCAAATGGGGCTACACCTACACCGCCGCGTGGAGCGTCGAGGCCGAGGCGCACGAGGTCAAGGACCACAGCCTCGCCACGTTCCTGCGCCAGCGGGCCGAGACCGACGAGCTGCTCGGCGACCGCCTCGACCTCTACCAGATCCACTCGGTCACCGCCGAAAGCCCGGCCCTCACCGACAAGGAGCTGCACACCCGGCTGGCCGCGCTCGCCGCGGAGGGCGTCAGCATCGGCCTTTCGACGAGCGGCCCCGCCCAGGCCGACGCGATCCGGGCCGCCCTCGCCGTCACCGTCGACGGCGAGCCGCTCTTCCGTACGGTCCAGGCCACCTACAACGCCCTGGAGACCTCGGCCGGGGCGGCGCTCGCCGAGGCCCATGCCGCCGGACTCACGGTGATCGTCAAGGAGGCCATGGCCAACGGGCGGCTCGCCGGTACGGAGGCCCCGGCCGTGGTCCGGGAGATCGCCTCCGACGCCGGCCTCGGCAGCGACGCGGTGGCCCTGGCGTTCGTGCTGCGCCAGCCCTGGGCCGGGGTCGTGCTCTCCGGCGCGGCGACCGTCGACCAGCTCGCCGGAAACCTGCACGCGCCGCTCGTCGACCTCGACGAGGAGCGGCGCGCCCGGCTCGACGCGCTGGTGGAGGAGCCCGAGGCGTACTGGCGTCACCGCGCCGGGCTGAGCTGGAGCTGACCGGAGAGCGCCGGGGGCCGTCCGTCACATCGGCGGAGTTCCGTACGTCAGTGCTGTGACGGAACACGACGGAGGAATGTGACTGTGGACGGACATGAGTTCCTGGCGGAGCACTTCGAGGAGAACCGGAGCCGGCTCAAGGCCGTGGCCTACCGGATGCTCGGCTCGACGAGCGAGGCGGAGGACGCCGTCCAGGAGGCCTGGATCCGGCTCGGCCGCTCCGACGACCGGGCGATCGAGAACCTGGGCGGCTGGCTGACGACGGTGGTCGGAAGGGTGTGCCTGGACATGCTCCGCTCCCGCCGCTCCCGCCGCGAGGAGCCCCTGGACACCGGGGTGCCCGAGGAGTACGCCGGTGGCCCGGACCTCGGCGGCCGGCCGGGCGCCGACCCCGAGCAGCAGGCGCTGATGGCCGACTCGGTCGGGATCGCGATGCTCGTCGTCCTCGAAACGCTCGACCCCGCCGAGCGGCTCGCCTTCGTGCTGCACGACATGTTCGCCGTGCCCTTCGACGAGATCGCCGGGGTCGTGGACCGCACCCCGGCCGCGGCCCGGCAGCTCGCCAGCCGGGCGCGGCGCCGGGTGCAGGGCGCGGAGCCGGTCCCGGACGGCTCTCTCGCCCGCAGGCGCGAGGTCGTCGCCGCCTTCCTGGCCGCCGCCCGCGACGGCGACTTCGAGGCCCTGGTGGCCGTGCTCGACCCGGACGTGGTGGTGCGGTCCGACACCGGCGTCGGCGGGGCCGGTGCCCCGGCCCTGGTGCGGGGCGCCGAGACCGTGGCCCGCCGGGCGATGATGTTCGCGCAGTTCGCGCGGTCGTCGCAGCGGGCACTGGTCGACGGGGAGCCGGCCGTCATCGCGGCGAGCGAGGGCCGGCGCTTCGCGGTCATGGTCTTCACGGTCGTCGGGGGGAAGGTCGCCGAGATGTCCGTGATCAACGACCCGGCCCGCCTCCCCGGCCTCGACCTGACGGTCCTCAACGACTGAGAGGCCCGCCCGGGCTGCTGCCGTCCGCCCACGCCGCGAGCACCGCGAAGTCGGACGGCAGCAGCCCGGTCCAGGGGTCGACCCGGCGCAGCAGCGCCTCGGTGACCCCCTGGCCCAGCACCCACCGCCGGTCCTGCTCGGCGATCTCGTCGTCGACCCAGGCGAACGGCCGGCCGGCCGCGTACTCCACGACGTACTGCGTCTTCCAGTACGTGCCGTCCGGCGCGCTGCCGTGCATCGAGGGCCAGTCGATGTACGGCAGCGGGGGCAGTCCGAGCCGCGGCCCGATCCAGACATTCGCCTCGTCCTTCCAGGTCGTCGCCCAGACCAGCTCGTACCGGCCGGTCAGGGCCAGCAGCGACCTGCCGTGCTCCGGGTTGAGGAGGACGGGGAGCGGCGGACCGCAGTCCCACCCCGTCGGCCGCGTCAGATGCTTCGCATAACCATCCGGTGGCCGCGGGTGCGCGAGCGCCGCGTAGGGATTGAGCGGCCCGTCGATGTCGATCAGCAGCAGCGGCTTCATGGCGCCATGGTCCTCCCTCCCCGCCGGGGTGGGCCCGTCTTTTCATTGAGACATTGGTGTCTCATATGGTCTATGCTTGTCTCATGAGTCTCGACCGTGAGCAGGTGCTGCGCAGCGCCGCAGCTCTGCTGACCCGTAAATCGACCGCCACCATGGACGAGGTCGCCAGAGCCGCAGGCATCGGGCGCGCCACCCTGCACCGGCACTTCGCCGGACGGGACGCCCTGGTCAGAGCGCTGGAGAACCTGGGCATCCAGGAGGTCGAGGCGGCCCTGGACGCCGCCGCGCTCGACGAGGGCCCCGCGCAGGACGCGCTGCGCCGCTTCGTCGCGGCCGTCGAGCCGAGCGCCGGACTGCTCTCCTTCCTCGTCACCGAGAACCAGCTCTTCGAGGGCGAAGGGCAGAACGAGGGCTGGAACCGTCTCGACGCCCGGGTCTCCGCCTTCTTCAGGCGCGGCCAGGAGCGCGGCGAATTCCGGATCGACCTCACCCCCGCCTGGCTGACCGAGGCCCTCTACGGGCTCATCTCGTCCGCCGCCTGGGCCGTCCAGGACGGCCGGGTCGCAAGCCAGGACTTCCAGTACATGATCGTCGAGTTGCTGCTCGGCGGTGCACGCCGGAGCGTGGAGCAATGAGCCGTATCGCACAGCAGGTGGAAACCCCGAACGAGCTGCACCGTCCCGGGCGGTGGCTCGCCCTGGCCGTGCTCGTGCTCGCCGTGCTGCTCGTGGCGATCGACGCCACCGTCCTCGGCCTCGCGACCCCCTTCCTCACCGAGGACCTCGAACCCACCGGCACCCAGCTCCTGTGGATCGGCGACGTCTACTCCTTCGTCATCGCCGGACTCCTGGTCTCGATGGGCAGCCTCGGCGACCGCATCGGCCGCAAGAAGCTGCTGCTGCTCGGAGCGACGGCGTTCGGAGCGGTCTCGGTGCTCAACGCCTACGCGCACACCCCCGAGATGATGATCCTCGCGCGGGCGCTGCTCGGTGTCGCGGGCGCCACTCTCATGCCGTCCACGCTCGCCCTGATCCGCAATCTCTTCCACGACCCGCGCGAGCGCAGCCTGGCCATCGGCATCTGGGGAGCGATGGCCTCGGCGGGCGCGGCCGTCGGCCCCGTGGTCGGCGGACTGCTGCTGGAGCACTTCTGGTGGGGCTCGGTCTTCCTGATCAACCTGCCGGTGATGGCGGTCCTCGTGGTCGTCGGCGCCAAGATGATCCCCGAGTCCAGGAACCCCGCCCCGGGCCCCTGGGACCTGGTCAGCGTGGCGCTCTCCTTCATCGGCATGATCGGCGTCGTGTACGCCATCAAGGAGCTGGCGGCGCACGGCCCGAGCCTCGGGACCATCGCCGCGGGCCTCGGCGGCGCGGCCGCACTCTGCTGGTTCGTACGCAGGCAACTCACGCTGCCCGCACCCCTGCTGGACATGCGGCTCTTCCATCACCGGGGCTTCTCGGGCGCGGTCCTCGCCGACCTGCTGACCATCCTCGGCCTGTCCGGGCTGGTCTTCTTCCTCTCCCAGTTCCTCCAACTGGTGCAGGGGCGGGGCCCGCTGGAGGCCGGCCTCGCCGAACTGCCCGCGGCGGTCGGAGCGGTCGTCGCGGGTCTGATCGCCGGCCGGGCGGCCCGGCGCTTCTCGGTGCGCTCGGTGGTGACCGGCGGCCTCGGAGCGATCGGCCTGGCGCTCGCCGCGGTCACCCTGATCCACAAGGAGACCGCCTACCCGCTGATCGGCGCGGTGCTGCTCATCGTCGGAGTGGGCGCGGGCTTCGCCTTCACCGTCACCTCCGACGTGATCCTCTCCAGCGTCCCGAAGGAGCAGGCCGGCTCCGCCGGCGCGGTCTCCGAGACGGCGTACGAACTCGGCGCGGCCCTCGGCATCGCCCTGCTCGGCTCCATCGTCACCGGCGCCTACCAGACCTTCCAGTCGCCCGCGGGCACCCCGCCGGCCAACGCCGCCGCGGCGCACGAATCGCTGGGCGGCGCGGTCGAGGCGACCCACGGTCTGCCGGCCCAGCAGGCACAGGCGCTGCTCGCCGCGGCGCAGGAATCGTTCGTCGAAGGACTGCGGCTCGCCGCGGGAGTCGGCGCGGCGGTCCTGCTGGCGACGGCCGTCGCCGCCTGGTTCCTGTTGCGCGGTCAGAAGCTGGAGGACGGCATCGTGCACCAGTAGCCGCCCGGACGCGCGAAAGGGCCCGTACCACCGGAAACCGGGGTACGGGCCCTTCCGTACGTCCTGCCGTCGGCGCCTCGCGCCTCAGCTCACGCGGCCTTGGCCTTCGTGGCGTACATGTCGACGTACTCCTGACCGGACAGCCGCATCACCTCGGCCATCACGGAGTCGGTCACCGCCCGCAGCACATAGCGGTCGCGGTCCATTCCCTCGTAGCGGGAGAACTCCATAGGCGTACCGAAGCGGACCGTCACCTTGCCGGGACGGGGCAGGCCGGCGCCGCCGGGCTGCAGCTTGTCCGTGCCGATCATCGCGAACGGCACCACCGGCGCGCCCGTCATCAGCGTCAGCCGGGCGATGCCCGTACGGCCCCGGTACAGACGGCCGTCGGGGGAGCGGGTGCCCTCGGGGTAGATGGCGAACGCCTTGCCCTCCTCCAGCACCCGACGGCCCGTCATCAGCGCCGCGACACCGCCGCGGCCGCCGTCGCGGTCCACCGGGATCATGCCGCAGCCGGTGAAGAACCAGGCCATCGCCCGGCCCTTGATCCCCTTGCCGGTCACGTACTCGTCCTTGCCGATGTAGAACACCGGCCGGTCGCAGCAGATCGGCATGATCATCGAGTCGATGAACGTCAGATGGTTGCCCGCGAGGATCACCGGACCGTCCCCGGGGATGTTCTCCACACCCTCCACCTGGGGGCGGAACATCAGGCGCAAGATCGGTCCGAGCACTGCCTTGATGAGTGCGTGTCGGGACAACGGTTCCTCCGGTGTAGTGGCCGGGCCGGCCGAGGAGCGGGATCGTGACGGTCCATGCAGGTGAGGACGATACTCGCGGGTTCTCGCTGATCGCACATCGGGTTCACGGAGCGGATACGCGGTGTTGACATGAGTTTCCGCCATGTTCGTCCAGGAGCTGCCCCCACGACGGTACCGCTGCCTACGCTCGGGCCTCGCCCGACAGGTGCCAGACATCACACGTGAGGAGCATTCATGACTGAGCGCGCGCAGGCCGGTCCCGGCCGCAGAACCATGCTGGGAGCGGGAGCCGCCGTACTGGGCACGGCCGCCCTCGGCCTGGCCGGCGGCCCGGCCACCGCCGACACCGCGGCCGGCGCCGCGGGACGCCACGGCGGTCACGGCTTCCGCCTCGACCTGCCGGTGCCCACCGTCATCGGACACCGCGGCACCAGCGGCTACCGGCCCGAGCACACCCTCGGCTCCTACCAGCTGGCCCTCGACATGGGCGCGCACATAGTCGAGCAGGACCTGGTGCCGACCAAGGACGGCCATCTCGTATGCCGTCACGAGAACGACATCACCGCCACCACCGATGTCTCCGAACACCCCGAGTTCGCGAGCCGCAGGACCACGAAGAAGGTCGACGGCGTCTCCCTCACCGGCTGGTTCACCGAGGACTTCACCCTCGCCGAACTGAAGACGCTGCGCGCCAAGGAACGCATCCCCGGCACCCGCCAGAAGAACACGCTCTACGACGGCCGCTGGGAGATCCCCACCTTCGAGGAGGTGCTGCGCTGGGCCGACCGCGAGGGCCGCAGGCGCTCCAAGCCCGTCTGGCTGTACGTCGAGACCAAGCACCCCACCTACTTCCGCGGTCTCGGCCTCGGCCTCGAAGAGCCGCTCGCCAAGCTGCTGCGCCGCTACAACCGGCACCGTCAGCAGTCGCCGCTCATCCTCCAGTCCTTCGAGCCCGGCAGCATCCAGCGGCTGGCGCGGCTCGTGGCGACCCCGCGCGTCGTGCTGCTCTCCGGCGCGGGCGAGCGCCCCTGGGACTTCGTCACATCCGGTGACCCGCGCACGGTGGCGGACCTGGTGAAGCCCGAGGGGCTGAAGTGGATGGCCTCCTTCGCGCAGGGCATCGGCCCGACCCTGGACCTGGTCATCCCCAAGGACACCTCGGGGCGGCTCACCACGCCCACCACCCTGGTCGCGGACGCGCACGCCCAGGGCCTGGTCCTGCACCCCTACACCATGCGCAACGAGAACACCTTCCTCCCCGCCGACTTCCGGCGCGGCACGGACCCCAACGCCTACGGAGACGCGTTCGGCGCGTTCCAGGCGTACTTCGCGACGGGCATCGACGGAGTCTTCTCCGACAACCCCGACACGGCCCTGCTCGCCGCGGCGGACTTCGCCGCGAAGTGACAACCGCGTCAGGACCCGGCCGGGGCGTGCCCCGGTCGGGTGGTGCTCGCCCGGTGCGGCAACCGGCCGCGGGCGCGGGCGCGTCGGCCGGGACATGACGCTTCTCGATCTCGTTCCCGCAGGACCCTCGCCCGCCCCCGCGTCCCTGGTCCGTGATCTGCACCCGCTGGTCAGCGCCGAGGCCACGGCGGAGGCGGCCGCCTCGGTCACGGGCGCGGCGATCGAACCGGCCGATCTCGAACAGGCCGTCTGGCTGCGGCTGCTGGAGCGGCTCGCGGGGGAGGGGCCACCGGCCGACCCGGCCCGCTGGGTGCGCGAGGCCGTACGGGGAGAGGCCCGCAGGGCCCGCCGCACCGCCCGGCGTGAACGTCCCTACCGCGACGACACCGCAGCGGACCCGGCCGGCTGCCCCGAGCGGCTGGCCCTCGGCGCCGACGAACGCCGGGCGCTGCGCGCGGCGGTGGACCGGCTGCCCGGCAGGTGCGCCCGGCTGATGACTGCGATGCTCGCGCCCAGCGATCCGACCTACCGGGAAATCGCAGGGAAGTTGGGTATGTCACAGGGGAGTTTGGGCCCGATCCGTTCCCGTTGCCTTGGATGTCTGCGCAGAATGCTCGCGGCGGAGGTTGCTGCTCCTGAACTGCGGGGAAAGGAGCGTTAGACAACCGGTGGATCAGGTGGGCGGAGGCATGCGCGGATGGGCATGAGCGTGATCATCTCGACGGCGACGGCACAGGACGCCGAACAGATCTTGAAACTCCAGTACCTCTGCTTCCAGAGCGAGGCGGAGCTGTACGGCAACTACCGGATCGACCCGCTCGTCCAGACCCTCGACTCGCTGCGCACCGAGATCGCCACCAACCTGGTGTTCGTGGCGCGGCTGGGTGACGAGGTCGTGGGCTCGGTCCGGGGAGCCGTCGGCACGGACGGCGCGGGGGAGATCGGCAGGCTCTGCGTCCACCCCCGGCTCCAGGGCCACGGCCTCGGTGCCCGGCTGCTGCGGGCGGCGGAGTCGGGACTCGCCGACGAGCGCTCGGCCACCCTGTTCCGCCTGCACACCGGTCATCGCAGCGAGAGCAACCTGCGGCTCTACCGCCGGGCCGGCTACGCCCCCGTGGGAAACGAGACCGGCCGGGACGGCGTCCGGATGATCCTGCTGGAGAAGGACGCCACCGAGCCCGCGTACGTGGCCAGCGCCTGAGCCGCTAGTCCTTCCTGGCCCGGCGCAGCCAGATCATCCCGGTGATCGGCAGGATCACCGGGATGAACAGGTACCCCATGCCGAAGTCGGACCAGACGGTGGCGTCCGCGAACGCCGAAGGCTCCGCCATCGTCCAGGTCCCGACGACCAGCACGCCCAGCAGCTCGGCGGCGCAGCACACCAGCGCGGTCCGGCGCGCCTTCTCGCCCCCGCGCACCAGCGAGTACGTGATGAACCCGTACACGAGCGCGGCAACGGCGGACAGTACATAGGCGAGCGGCGCCCTGCCGAAGTCCAGGATCATCTGGACGATCGAGCGGGAGGCGGCCGCGACGGTGAACACCCCGTAGAACCAGACCAGTACCCGGCCGGGACCCGTGCCGAGATCGAAGGGCTGCTTCTCGCCGGTGGCCGCCGCGGGAGTGCGTTCGGTGTCGGTCACGGTCAGTTTCCCCAGATGTCGTAGAGCCGTACTTCGAGGACGGCCAGCACGACCGCGCCCGCCGCCACCGTCACCGAACCCCACCGGGTCCGCTCGGTCAGCGACAGGAAACCGGCCGCGGGCACCGCGAGGAACGCCCCGATCAGATACGCGATGAAGATCGTCATGCCCTGCTCGGGCCGTTCGCCCCGGGACAACTGCACGATGCCCACCACCAGCTGGGCCAGCGCCAGCAGCGAGACCACGGCCATCCCGATGAAGTGCCAGTCCTTGGTCGGCTGATCGCGGTACGCGGCGAATCCGCACCAGGCGGCGAGGGCGAGCGCGGTCACGGCGACCGCGACCGTCAGGGCGTCAAGCATGAGCCGAGGGTATTACGGAGCGAACGCCCCCCTGTGTGCGCCCCCGTCCCCGTCCGTGTGCGCTCCCCGCCGCCGGGCCGCGAGGGCGGACGGGCGGCGGGGAGGAGGACCGTGGCCTTGGCCACAGCCCGGCGCCGCTCCGGACCGGTCGCGGATGCGGTCGTCGATGCCCTCCCTGCCGTATCGGTGCAGGTCACAGCGGTGCGTGCGGAAAATGCGACGACCGGCCGAGCCGGCTCGCGTCACCATCCACGTCTGTCCGCTATTCGGACAGACGGATCGGGCGGAACGTTACGTCTGTTTTACTTGGGGCATGACCACGACGAGCAGCCGCATCCTTGCGACCGAGGCGATCACGACGCCCGGTGCTCGTTGTATGTGTCGAATGCGCACCTTCTGAGGGCCCCCCGCTCCTCGCGCCCCGAAGCGAGACCGAGCCCGGCCGTCCGCATCCGGCGGAACGAGTCCGCCCCGCACCGCCGCCCGGCCGCCTGCCGCCCCGGCCCGTGCCGGGACTCCGCTCGGAACGTCCGATCGAAACGTCCGAAACAGTCTCATCAGACGAATGCCCCGTGCCCGGCGGACACCGCGCCGCGCACTCGACAGTGACGGAAACCCTGTGATCACCACTTCGGGCCTCACGAAGGTCTACCAGTCGCGCGGCCGGGAGGTCACCGCCCTGGACGGCGTCGACCTGCACGTCCGCGAGGGCGAGGTGTACGGCGTCATCGGACAGAGCGGCGCCGGCAAGTCCTCCCTGATCCGCTGCATCAACCTCCTGGAACGTCCCACCTCCGGCACCGTGACCGTGGCAGGCCAGGACCTCACCGCACTCGCCGGACGCGGCCGCCGGGCCGGCCGGGAACTGCGCGAGGCACGCAGCCGCATCGGCATGGTCTTCCAGCACTTCAACCTGCTGGCCTCCCGCACCGTCCAGGACAACGTCGAACTCCCGCTGGAGATCCTCGGGGTCTCCGGCCGGGACCGCTCCCGCAAGGCCCTCGAACTCCTCGGCCTGGTCGGCCTCGCCGACAAGGCCAGGGCCTACCCCGGTCAGCTCTCCGGCGGCCAGAAGCAGCGCGTCGGCATCGCCCGCGCCCTGGCCGGCGACCCCAAGGTGCTGCTCTCCGACGAGGCGACCTCGGCCCTCGACCCCGAGACCACCCGCTCCATCCTCCAGCTGCTGCGCGACCTCAACCAGCAGCTCGGCCTGACCGTCCTGCTCATCACGCACGAGATGGACGTCGTCAAGACGATCTGCGACTCCGCCGCGCTGATGCAGAAGGGACGCGTCGTCGAGTCCGGCACCGTCGGCGAACTGCTCGCCACCCCGGGCTCCGAACTGGCCCACGAACTGTTCCCCGTCGGCGGCACGGCCTCCGGCCCCGAGTGCACGGTCGTCGACGTCACCTTCCACGGCGACGCGGCCGGCCGGCCGGTGATCTCCCAGCTGTCGCGCACGTACAACATCGACATCTCGATCCTGGGCGCCGCGATGGACACCGTCGGCGGCAAGCAGATCGGCCGGATGCGCATCGAGCTGCCCGGCCGTTTCGAGGAGAACGTCGTCCCGATCGGCTTCCTGCGCGAGCAGGGCCTCCAGGCCGAGGTCGTGACGGACGGCGACCCCGCCGTCCCCGTACAGACCCCCGCCCCGCTCACCGAGGAGGTGGCGAAGTGACCTGGTCCGAAATGCAGCCGCTGCTCACCCAGGGGACCATCGACACCCTCTACATGGTGCTCTGGTCCACGGTCGTCACCGTGCTCGTGGGACTGCCGCTCGGGGTCCTGCTGGTCCTCACCGACAAGGGCGGACTGCTCCGGAACACCCTGGTGAACAAGGTCATCGGCGTGATCGTGAACATCGGCCGCTCGCTGCCGTTCATCATTCTGCTGATCGCGCTGATCCCCTTCACCACCTGGGTCGTCGGCACCTTCATCGGCCCGTCCGCGATGATCGTTCCGCTCTCCGTCGGCGCCATCCCGTTCTTCGCCCGGCTCGTCGAGACCGCCGTCCGCGAGGTCGACCACGGGCTCGTCGAGGCCGTCCAGTCGATGGGCGGATCCATCCCGACGATCGTCCGCAAGGTCCTGCTGCCGCAGGCTCTGCCCTCGCTCATCTCGGGCGTCACCACGACCGTCATCGTGCTGATCGGCTACTCCGCGATGGCCGGCGCGGTCGGCGGCGAAGGGCTCGGCTCCAAGGCCGTCACCTACGGATTCCAGCGCTTCGACAACCAGTTCATGCTCATCACCGTCGCGCTGCTGATCGTCATCGTGACCGTGATCCAGCTGATCGGCGACCTGGCCGTGCGCCTGCTCGCCCGCCGGGGCCGCACCGCCTCCTGAGACTTCCTCTCCCCTCACAAGCCCGAACTCCTTGTCCGGGCGCACCACCCTCACCACCGGAAAGAGGCACTTTTCGTGCGTAAGAACATCAAGATCACCGCGGCTGCCGCCGCCACCGCCGCCATCGCCCTCGGCCTCACCGCCTGCGGCACGTCGTCCGACCCGGGCGCCAAGGGCGAGACCGGTGCCAAGGCCGACACCTCCAAGGCACTCGTCGTCGCCGCGTCCCCGACGCCGCACGCCGACATCCTGGACTTCGTCAAGAAGAACCTGGCCGAGAAGGCGGGCCTCAAGCTGGAGGTCAAGGAGTTCACGGACTACGTCCTGCCGAACACCGCCACCGAGACCGGCCAGGTCGACGCCAACTTCTTCCAGCACCAGCCGTACCTCGACGACTTCAACAAGAAGAAGAACACCCACCTCGTCCCGGTCGGCACCGTTCACCTGGAGCCCCTCGGCCTGTACTCCAAGAAGGTCAAGGACCTGAAGGACATCAAGGCCGGCCAGACCGTCGCCGTCCCCAACGACACGACCAACGAGGGCCGCGCCCTCCAGCTCCTCGCCGAGAACGGTCTCATCACCCTCAAGGACGGCGTCGGCACCAGCGCCGGGCTGAGCGACATCACCGACAAGAAGGGCCTGGAGTTCAAGGAGCTGGAGGCCGCCACCGTGCCCCGCGCCCTGAACGACGTCGACGCCGCCGTCATCAACGGCAACTACGCCATCGAGGCCGACCTCAAGCCCGCCAAGGACGCCCTCGTGCTCGAAAAGGCCGACGGCAACCCCTACGCCAACATCATCGCCGTGAAGAAGGGCAACGAGCAGGACCCCCGCGTCCAGAAGCTCGTGAAGCTCCTGCACTCCGACGAGGTCAAGAAGTTCATCGAGGACACCTACCAGGGATCCGTCGTCCCGGCCTTCGGTACCGCCGCCAAGTCCTGACACCCGTACGGCATTTGTCCGAGGAGCCCCGCGCACCCCACCGAGGGGGCGCGGGGCTCCGTCGTGCGGACCCGACCATGCACGGCATCGGGCCGATGCTGCATGCTGTGCCTTTAACGGTCTTCGGTATGGAGCTGCGCATGACTTCCACCTTTCCGGACATCTCCATCAGCACGGATCGGTTGGTGCTGCGCCCCTTCGACATGGCGGACGTTCCCGCGTACATCGAGATGATGAACGACGAACTCGTCGTAGCCTGGACGGAGGCACCCCACCCCTACACCCAGGTCGACGCCGAACGCTGGGTCCGCAGGATCGCCCCCGCCCAGCGCACCACCGGTGACGGCATCGTCCTCGCCGTCACCGAGTTCCTCACCCAGCGGCTCGTCGGCTCGGTCCGGCTCCGCAACACCGACTGGCGCACCCTCTCCACCGAGGCCGCCTACATCACCGCCCCCTGGGCCCGCGGCGAGGGCTACGCCACCGAGTCCCTGCTGGCCGTGGCCCAGTGGCTCTTCCGCGACCAGGGCTTCGAGCGCATCGAACTGCGCACCGCCGCCGACAACACCGCCTCCCAGCAGGTCGCCCAGAAGCTCGGCTGCATCAGCGAGGGCGTCCTGCGCAACGCCCGCATAGCGCGCACCCGGACCGAGAACGGCACGGACGGCGGCTGGACCGACATCAGGACCGACCTGATCGTCTGGGGCCTGCTCCCCGAGGACCTCGAAGGCGTCGCCGAGCAGCTCGCCGACGCGGGCGGCTACGGCGCCTACAACGACTGGAACTGACCCCTGGAAGGGGCCCTGACACCCTTTTGGTAAGGACCGGGTACTCTCGCTCTGCCTCACCACGCTTCCATCCCCACCTGCGACGACTCCAGGAGACTGACGACAGATGGCCGATCGGGTCACCGTGATCGGCTGGGACGGCTCGCCACTGACCGGAGCGGCCACGGCCGCCCTCTCGGCCGCCACGCTCGTCGCCGGAGCCGCCCACCACCTCGCACTCCCCGAAGTCCCGGCGAACGCCGAACGGATCCGCCTGGGCTCCATCGACCTGGCCGCCCGCCGGATCGCCGGCCACCGCGGCAGCGCCGTGGTCCTCGCCGACGGGGACCCCGGCTTCTTCGGCGTGGTACGCAACCTCCGGGCACCCGAACACGGCCTGGAGGTCGAGGTCGTCCCCGCCGTGTCCTCCGTCGCCGCCGCGTTCGCCCGCGCCGGAATGCCGTGGGAGGACGCCCAGACGGTCGTCGCCCACCCCCGCACCCTGCGCCGCGCCGTCAACGTCTGCCGTGCCCACCACAAGGTCGCCGTGCTCACCTCGCCCGGCGCGGGCCCCGCCGAACTCGCCCTGCTCCTGGAAGGCGTCCACCGGACCTTCGTCATCTGCGAGGAGCTCGGCACCACCCGCGAGCAGGTCACCGTCGTCACCTCCGACAAGGCCGCCGACCACGTCTGGCGCGACCCCAACGTGGTCATCGTCATCGGCAGCGGCCCCGAACCGCAGGCCACCGGCGCCTGGATCGCCGGCCGCCACCCCGCCCTCCCCCATGGCGTACGCGGCTGGGCACTGCCCACGCAGGCCTACGCGAGCAGTGCCGCCGAGGGCGGCCGGGACAGCGGCGAGGGCGAGTCCCCAGGGCTGCGCGCCGCCCAACTGGCCCACCTGGGACCGCGGACCGGCGACCTCCTCTGGGACATCGGCTCCGGCAGCGGGGCCCTCGCGGTGGAGGCCGCCCGCTTCGGCGCGGCGGTCCTGGCCGTCGACAGCGACCCGGCAGCCTGCGCCCGTACCGCGGCGGCGGCGCGGGCGTTCGGAGTCCAGCTCCAGGTCGTCGAGGGCCGGGCCCCCCATGTGCTGGAACGGCTGCCGGAACCCGATGTCGTACGGATCGGGGGCGGCGGGGTCCCCGTCGTCACCGCCGTCACCGAACGGCGGCCGGAACGCGTCGTGACCCATGCCTCGACGCGGGACGAGGCCGAGGCACTCGGCGCCGCCCTGGGCGCGAACGGGTACACCGTCCGCTGCTCGCTCCTCCAGTCCGTCGAACTCGACACGGCCGCATGGTCGGAGCGTGAACGCTCGGTCGTGTTCCTCCTCTCGGCGCTGCGCTCCGACCTCGCCCCGTGACCCGGTCGGCGTACAGCGGGAGGTAGGCTGGCCGATCGTTGTACCGCGCCCGGACGTTCGTCGCTTCGTTCGTCAATGTCCGGAAAAGAGGACCGTTTTGGCCCCCGTTGTGGTACGGCGGAACCGGGGGATGCGCGACGTGGCGCAGTCCACAGCGGGCCGTGGCGAAATGAGCTGCCGCGGCGGCGAACGGCCGCGAGAATGCAGTATGTCCGCGACCGGTTCGTGCCGCGCGGCGAGCCCGCTCGTTCTTGTTGACGAGCGCCGGCGTGCCGTGTTCGGGCGTCCCGGGCGAAGGGCCGAAGGAGCACTGACGATGGGCGAGGGGTACGCATGAGTGACACCGGCCAGATCCCGGGTGAGGGACTGCCGGAGAACGCAGGCACGGTGGAGCAGCCGGGCGTCGCCGCCCCGGATGCCTACACCTACCTCGCTCCCTCCGAGCATGTCTCCGAGGACGACGACCTCCTCCTGATGCCGAGCCCGCAGGGAGCCTGGAGCGACCCGCAGGCCGTACCGGCCCCGGGCCAGTACCCCGAGGGCGTCGCCGCCCAGGCTCAGGTGCCCGGGCAGGCCGCCTACCAGGCCCCGCCCGCGGCACAGCCCTATGCCCAGCAGGCCGGCGAGACCGCCGCACAGCCCCAGGGGCCCGTCCAGGTCCAGGTGCAGGAGCTCCCGGTCCAGGCGCAGGCCGCGGACGTGTACGCGGCCCAGCAGGCGGTGGCGGAGCCACTGCCCGGGACCGGCCAGGGGACCCATGAGTCCGGTGGCCGCGACTCCGGTTCGGTCGACCTCAGGGGTGTCCGGATTCCGTCGCCCGCCCAGGCCCCCGCTCCGGCGGCCCAGCCGCAGCCCCAGGCCCCGGTGCGCCGTCCGCTGCACCGCGGCCCGGTCGCCGCCGACGGCTCGCCTTCGTACGGGGGCACGCCGACCGGCGGAGTGGTCCGTTCGCTCGCCGACCGCGGCCCGGCGGGCGCGCCCCAGACACAGGCCCGGCCCCAGGCCCCCGCGCGCCACGCCGGTCCACCGACCACCGGCCCGGAGTACTTCGAGATGCCGGCCGAGGACGCGTCCGCGCTGCCGGGCCCGCAGCTCGGGGAGATCCTGCCGCAGGGCGGCAGCCCTTGGGCGGCCCAGGCACCGCAGCCGGAGGCCGCACCGGTGGCGGCGGAACCGGCCGTAGCGGAACCGGCCGTCGTCGTCGAACCGGCCGTCGTCGCGGAGCCGGCCGTCCTCGCGGAGCCGGCCGTTGTGGAACCTGCCGTCGTGGAACCTGCCGTCGCGGAGCCGGTCGCTCCGGAACCCGTCGCCGAGCCGGCGCGGGAGGCCCAGCCGGTTCGGACCGCTCCGGTCGTGGAACCGGAGGCCGCGGCCGCCCCGGCCGCCGAGCCGGTACCGGCAGTGGCCGGAACCCCCGCCGAGGCCACCGCCGACCTCCCCGCCGGAGTTCCCGCCGGATCCGGGGCCCCCGCCGAAGCGATCGCGCCGCAGGACACCGCGGAAGCCGTTCCCATGGGCCAGTTCGTGCCCGTGGAGGGTTCGGTGCCGACGACTCCGCACCTGGCGCCGACGCCCGTCGTCGAGCAGACCGTCGAGGCGGAGCCCGCGACCGGACCCGAGCCCGAGGCCGAGCGCGTGCCGATCGCCATGGAGCCCGTGCAGGTGCCTCGGCCGGAGATCGCGGAGGCCCAGCAGGCGGTGGAGGCCGGGGAAGCCGTCGAGCCCCCCGTGCACGCCGAGCCCGTCGCGAACGCCGAGGCGGTCGAGGCTGCCGAGCCCGTCGTGCATGGCGACGCGGTCGCGGACGCGGACGCCGTGCCCGCGGAAGCCCCCGCGCCCGTCCCCGCTCCCGAGGCCGAGGTTCCGACGGTGCCCGAGCCGGAGGCCGGACAGGGCCCGGAGGTCATCGAGACCCCGGACACCACGGCCCCCGCGGACATCGCGGAAGGCGTGGAAGCCGCTCCGCTCGCGGAACCCGCAGCGGCGACGGCCGTGGCGACGGATGCCCCCGAGGCGCCCGGGGCCGGGCACACGGAATCCGTACAGCCCGGGGCAGAGCCCCAGGAGCCCGCCGAGGCGGACGCCCCCGAGGCGGCCGAGGCCGAGGTTCCCGCCGGCCCCCCGGCCCCCGGCTACGACGACGCCGAGCGCGAGGCGGTGCTCCGTGTCATGCGTGAGCGCCGCGACATCCGCAACGGCTTCCGCAGCGACCCCATCCCGCACGAGGTCCTGCTCCGCGTCCTCGAAGCCGCGCACACGGCGCCCAGCGTCGGCCACTCGCAGCCCTGGGACTTCGTCGTCATCCGCTCGGCGGAGACCCGTCGCTCCATGCACGAACTGGCACAGCGTCAGCGCGACGCCTACGCCAAGTCGCTGCCCAAGGGCCGGGCCAAGCAGTTCAAGGAACTGAAGATCGAGGCCATCCTCGACACCCCGGTGAACATCGTCGTCACCGCCGACCCCACCCGGGGCGGACGGCACACCCTCGGCCGGCACACCCAGCCGCAGATGGCCCCGTACTCCTCCGCGCTCGCCGTCGAGAACCTCTGGCTCGCCGCGCGCGCCGAGGGACTCGGCGTCGGCTGGGTCAGCTTCTTCGACGAGCGCGAGATGGTCCGTGCCCTGGGCCTGCCCGAGCACCTCGAAGTCGTCGCCTACCTGTGCGTGGGCTACGTCGACGAGTTCCCCGAGGAGCCCGAGCTGATGCAGGCGGGCTGGTCCAAGCGCCGCCCGCTGTCCTGGGTCGTCCATGAGGAGACGTACGGCCGCCGCGCCCTGCCCGGCGAGGAGCCGCACGACCTGCTCCAGGAGACCATCTCCAACATCCGCCCGCTGGACGCCAAGGCGCTCGGCGAGGCATGGGAACGCCAGAAGCGGATGACCAAGCCGGCCGGAGCGCTCGGCATGCTGGAGATCATCTCGGCACAGCTGTCCGGGCTCTCCCGGATGTGCCCGCCGCCGATCCCCGAGCCCGCGGCCGTCGCGATCTTCGCGGGCGACCACGGAGTGCACGCCCAGGGCGTCACCGCCTGGCCGCAGGAGGTCACCGGCCAGATGGTCGCCAACTTCCTCGGCGGCGGCGCGGTCTGCAACGCCTTCGCGGCCCAGGTCGGCGCCGAGGTGTGCGTGGTCGACGTCGGCGTGGCCATGGAACTGCCCGCGACACCCGGCCTCCTGCCCCGCAAGGTGCGCGCCGGAACGGCGGACTTCACGACCGGTCCCGCACTCACCCGCGAAGAGGTGCTCGCGGCGATCGAGGTCGGCATCGAGACCGCCCGCGATCTGGTCGCGGCCGGCAACAAGGGCCTGCTCACCGGTGAGATGGGGATCGCCAACACCACGGCGTCGGCCGCGCTGATCTGTGTGTACACGGGCATGGACCCGGCCGAGGTGACCGGACGCGGTACCGGCATCAACGACGAGATGCACGCCCGCAAGGTGGACGTGGTCCGTCGTGCCCTCGAACTCCACCGGCCCGACCCGGCCGACCCGATCGGTGTCCTGGCAGCGGTCGGCGGCCTGGAGCACGCCGCGATGGCCGGCTTCCTGCTGGGCGGAGCCTCGCTCCGTACGCCCGTCATCCTCGACGGCGTGAGCGCGGGCGCCGCGGCCCTGGTCGCCCGGGCGATCGCCCCGGAGGCCCTGGCCGCCTGCATCGCGGGCCACCGCAGCGCCGAGCCCGGCCATGTGGCCGCGCTCAACAAGCTGGGCCTGCGCCCGCTGGTCGACCTCGACCTCCGCCTCGGCGAGGGAACCGGTGCGCTGCTGGCGCTCCCGATCGTGCAGAGCGCGGCGCGCGCGATGCACGAGGTGGCGACGTTCGACTCGGCGGGTGTGACGGAGAAGTAGACCGGACCCCGCTCCTCAAGCGCCTCCGGCGACCGAGGAGCGGGGTCCGGGGCGGATCCCGGTTGTCGGGAAGGGGCGAGGAGGAGACGGCCCGTCGCCGACGCCCGCCTCCGCAGCGCCCGCCACACCCCCCGGCGCACCCCGTATCGTGGACCCGCACCCATAAAACCGCACGTCACAGCCGCTCCACCGTCGCAGCGGCCCGCACTTCGCATCGCACGAGGAGTCCGCACCGCCATGGCCGAGCACGCCGATCACCCCGCGTACCCCGTCGGACTGCGTCTGAGCGGGCGCCGCGTCGTCGTCGTGGGCGGCGGCCAGGTCGCGCAGCGCCGACTCCCGGCGCTCATCGCGGCGGGCGCCGACATCACCCTCGTATCGCCGTCCGCGACCCCGTCCGTCGAGGCGATGGCCGACGCCGGAGAGATCCGCTGGGAGCGCCGTCGGTACGAGGACGGCGACCTCACCGACACCTGGTACGCGCTCATCGCCTCCGACGACGACGCCGCGAACGACGCCGCGTCCGCCGAGGCCGAGCGCACCCGTACCTGGTGCGTGCGCAGCGACAACGCCGATGTGGCCACCGCCTGGACCCCGGCCACCGGCCGCAGCGAGGGCGTGACCGTCGCCGTCCTGTCCACCGACGCCCAGGGCCGCGACCCGCGCCACTCCGCCGCCGTCCGCGACGCCATCGTCGAGGGACTGCGCGACGGCACGCTCGCCGCCCCGCACCACCGCACCCGGCCCACCCCCGGTGTCTCCCTGGTCGGCGGCGGCCCCGGCGACCCCGACCTGATCACGGTGCGCGGCCGCCGTCTCCTCGCCGAGGCCGACGTCGTCATCGCCGACCGCCTAGGCCCCCGCGACCTGCTCGACGAACTGCCGCCGCACGTCCAGGTGATCGACGCGGCGAAGATCCCGTACGGCCGCTTCATGGCGCAGGAGGCGATCAACCAGGCGCTCATCGAGCACGCCAAGGCCGGCAAGGCCGTCGTGCGGCTCAAGGGCGGCGACCCGTTCGTCTTCGGCCGGGGCATGGAGGAGGCCCAGGCGCTCGCCGCCGAAGGCATCCCGTGCACCGTCGTCCCCGGCATCTCCAGCTCGATCTCCGTACCCGGCGCGGCCGGAATCCCCGTCACCCACCGCGGCGTCGCCCATGAGTTCACCGTCGTCAGCGGTCATGTCGCGCCCGACGACGAGCGTTCGCTGGTCGACTGGGCGGCGCTCGCGCAGCTGCGTGGCACCCTGGTGCTGCTGATGGCCGTCGACAAGATCGGCGCCATCGCGAAGGCCCTCGTCGCCCACGGCAAGTCCCCGGACACCCCGGTCGCCCTGGTCCAGGAGGGCACCACGGCATCCCAGCGCCGCGTCGACGCGACCCTGGCGACCGTCGCCGAACGGGCCGCCGCCGAGGACGTACGCCCCCCGGCCGTCATCGTCATCGGCGACGTCGTCGCGGTCGGCACCGGCGCCGCACCGCTCCCCGCCGAGTAGCCGGCCCGGACACCGCCCGCACCCCCCCGCAGAGTAACCAGCGGTAACGGATCTTCTCCCGAGCCGTTGGCACCACACACCGGACAAGGCAGTATCGAACCCGTGGCTGATCTCATCACCGTCGACGACCCCGACGACCCCCGCCTGAGCGACTACACCGGGCTGACCGATGTCGAACTCCGGCGCAGGCGGGAGCCCGCCGAGGGCCTCTTCATCGCCGAGGGGGAGAAGGTGATCAGACGCGCCAGGCACGCCGGGTACGAGATGCGGTCGATGCTGCTCTCGGCGAAGTGGGTCGACCTGATGCGCGACGTCATCGACGAGGTCCCGGCCCCGGTGTACGCGGTCAGCCCCGAGCTCGCCGAGCGCGTCACCGGCTACCACGTCCACCGCGGCGCCCTCGCCTCGATGCAGCGCAAGCCGCTGCCGACCGCCGACGAGCTGCTGACGACGGCCCGCCGGGTGGTCGTCATGGAAGCCGTCAACGACCACACCAACATCGGGGCGATCTTCCGCAGCGCCGCCGCCCTCGGAATGGACGCCGTCCTGCTCTCCCCGGACTGCGCCGACCCGCTCTACCGGCGCTCCGTCAAGGTCTCGATGGGCGCGGTCTTCTCCGTCCCCTACGCCCGCCTCGCCACCTGGCCCAAGGACCTGGAGACCGTACGGGAAGCGGGCTTCAGACTCCTCGCGCTGACCCCGGACGAGAAGGCCGGCAGCATCGACGAGGCGGCACCGCACCGGATGGACAAGGTGGCCCTGATGCTGGGCGCCGAGGGCGACGGCCTGTCCACCCGGGCCCTGGTCGCCGCCGACGAATGGGTGCGCATCCCGATGGCGCACGGCGTCGACTCGCTCAACGTGGGAGCGGCCGCCGCGGTCGCGTTCTACGCGGTGGCATCGGGCCGTCCGGAGAACTGACCGGCTACGGGAGCCGCGGGTCCTGGGGCGGGGTCTCGACCTGGGTCCGGGCGCTCGTCCCGTGCCGCCCAGGATCCGTACCCAGCCCGCGGGACGGCCCCTGGCAGCCCTGGGCCGCCGCGATGCCGAGCGCCACCAGCAGCGTCACCACCACGAAGACGACGAGCCGCTGCCGCAGCAGCCGCGGATTAGCGGGCCGCAGCCCCGCCGACGTCGGACGGGCCCCGGGCCGCGTGCCCGGCCGGCCGTTCGTCCCGTTCGTACCCTGCGGACGCCTGCCGGACCGGGTGGTGCTGCGCGGCTGCTGCTGACGGGGGCGCGAACCACCGGTCCGGGGCGCCCCGGACCGCGAGGACGAGGACGGCCTGCTGCCCTGGGGCTGCTTCTGCTTCTGCTGACGGGGCGCGGGAGGAGCCGCGCGCCGCGTCTGCTGCTCGGTGTACGGGCCGTCGAGGCGGCCGGTCGGCCGGTCCAGCTCCTGAGCCGAACGCTGCACGGGCGGCCGGCTCTCGTGCAGCCCCTGCGCCTCGCGTGCCGCGATCTCCTTGAGCCGCATGGAGAGTTGGAGCGTGCTCGGCCGCTCCTCGGGATCCTTGGCCAGACATGCGCTCACCAGCGGCGCCAGCGCGTCGTGCACATCGTGCAGCTGGGGCTCCTCGTGCACCACGCGGTACAGCATCACCTCGGAACTGCCGTGCCCGAAGGGCGAATCGGCCATGGCCGCGTACGCCAGCGTGGCGCCGAGCGAGAACACGTCGGTCGCGGGTGTCACGGCGGCGCCGCGGACCTGCTCGGGCGCGAGGAACCCCGGCGAGCCCACCGCCGTACCGACATGGGTGAGGGTGGAGGCCCCGGTCGCCCAGGCGATCCCGAAGTCGATGATCCGGGGGCCCTTGGGGGAGAGCAGGATGTTCGACGGCTTCAGGTCACGGTGGACGACACCGGCCTCGTGCACCGCCACCAGGCCCTCGGAGAGCGCGGCCCCGATCGAGGCGACCTCGGCGGCCGACAGCGGTCCCTCCTCGGCCACCTTGTCGTGCAGCGAGGGCCCCGGGACGTATTGCGTGGCGAACCACGGACGGTCCGCCTCCAGGTCCGCGGCCACCAGGCGCGCCGTGCAGCCGCCGCGGATCCGCCGGGCGGCGGACACCTCGCGCGCGAAACGGGAGCGGAACTCCTGGTCCTCCGCCAGATCCGGGCGGATCACCTTCAGTGCCACCCGCTGCCCCCGCCGGTCCGAACCCAGGTAGACGACACCCATGCCGCCCGCTCCGAGCCGCCGGTGCAGCCTGAACGAGCCGACGACACGCGGGTCCTCGCGCCGGAGCCGCATCATCGCCATGTCTGCCCATCCCCGCTGCCTGGTCCGCCTGACGAGGCACAGCTTACGTACCCGGCGCCCGGGGCGCTCAGAGGCCGCGCCCTCACCGGCCGATCGATTGTCGGTGCGCGGCGCGGCCCATGACGGGGCGTGCGGCCGGCACGGGTTCGGTGCCGGCCACGTCCGGACGCCAAGGCGGTTGCGGTGAAGGGGGGTTGGAGCCGCCCCGGCCGGCCGGCGGTACGGCGTGGACCCCGGCCCGGACGCCGGCGAGCGGCCTCCACGGGCACACCGGGACCGGCGCCCGGGGACCGGGGGAGCGGAGCGTGAGCGAGGTCACGGCGCCGGCGGCCGTACGCCTTGTGGACCGCGCCGTCCAACGACTCCGGTGCCGCGGGAAGTTCGCCGCACCCCCTCCGGGATGTCCCCGGGATCAGGCGGCCGGTCTCCACCCAGGGGAGTACATCCACGGCCCGGGGCTCATCCTCCGGGAGGCCCGGCAATCGGTACGCGGGCATGACGCCCCGCACCCCGCGCCTCCCTAATGTTGAGGTCAAGCGGCGGGCGCAGTACTCGTCCCCCGAGGTCACACGCCCGCCGCCCCACATACGAGTCAGGAGAGGAACCATGGCGGACACGGCAACGCGGACCATGAGCCGCACGGGACGCGGGGACCGTGCGGCGTTCGGCAGCCGCCCGTCCTCCGGCACCCGCCACCCACTGGTGGCGACGGCGATGGTTCTTCCTCTGGCGGCCCTGCTCGTAGTCGTCTTCGGCGGCTGGGACGCAGTGGTCACACAGGCGTCGTCCGTGGGCGTGATGCTGGGGCGCTGAGCGGCGCCCCGGGTCCGGAAGAGCGGTCCGGACCGGGACATCCGGCCAACAACCCCGTGGGGACGGGGGTGCGGCGGACGGCAGCGTTTGTCCGGTCAGCTGGGGAGCTGACCGGACATCGCGCTGTCCGGGCCCGTTCACGCCGTACGCTCATCGGCGGGCCCGGTGCGGACCGGCCGCCCGTACCTGTTCGCCACCGGGGGAGACCGTGACCACCGCAGTCGTACGCGCGCTGGGCGCCCTCGCCCACCGGGCCGCCCACGCCCGCCCCGGGGAACCCTGCGCCTGCCCGCCCCCGGCGGTGCTCGCGGACCGGACGGACGGCACGGTGGTCCGCAGCGGGGCCGTCGTCGCCAAGGCCCACGCCCCCGGCACGGACACCCCCGGCCTGCTCACCCGCCTCGGCCTCGCGAACGACCCGCGCCTCACCGGCATCCTGCTCGCCCCGCTCCAACCCCACCCCGCCGCACCTCTCGACGACCGCCCCGTCACCCTGTGGCCCCACGGCCATCCCGTCGACCCCGTCGACCCCGATGCCGCCCCGTGGGAAGAGGCCGCCGAACTGCTGGCCGGACTGCACCGGACCCCGGCCCCGCCCGCCCTCGTGCTCCCGCCCATGCGCGGCCCCGCGAAGGCCGCGCTCGCCGTCGCCCGGATGCGCACCGCCCGGCCGGCCGACCCGGCCACCGCCCCCGTACTCGAAGCCTGGCACCGCCTGCCGGCCTGGGCCCGCGACGAGACCACCGCACCCGCCCACCGTGCGCACTTCCTCTGCCACGGCGATCTGCACCTGGGCCAGCTCGTCCGCCACCCCGCCCCGCACGGACCCTGGCTGCTCATCGACATCGACGACGCCGGTCTCGGCGACCCCGCATGGGACCTCGCCCGCCCCGCCGCCTGGTACGCCGCCGGGATCCTGCCCCCCGAGGTCTGGCTCCGTTTCCTCGACGCCTACCGGGCGGCGGGCGGCCCCGCCGTACGTGCCGAGGGCGACCCCTGGCCGGAGCTGGATGTGCCGGCCCGCGCCCTGACCGTCCAGACCGCCGCGCTGGCGTTCGCCAAGTCCGCGACGGAGGACCGGACTCCGGACGAGGTGGAGCAGGCGATGATCGATGCCTGTGCCCGAATAGCATCCCTCCCGCCCGAGTTGGGTGCCGAACACCCGTCGTAGGCTGAACCGACCGTCGGCGGGCCCGATTTCCGGCGACGGCGACCCGACGGCGAGGAGTGAGCCGAACGATGCAGTGTCCCAAGTGCCACGCACAGATGCACACGTACAACCGCAACGGCATACAGATCGAGCAGTGCAGCGGCTGCCGGGGAATCTTCCTCGACTACGGCGAGCTGGAGTCCCTCACCCGTATCGAGGCGCAGTGGACGCAGCAGGCTCCGCCCGCCCCGCCGGCCCCGCAGGCCTACCCGGCCGCCCCGGCACCCGCCTGGGGCGCTCCGCAGTACCAGGGCGGCCACCACGGCGGTCACTACCGGCACAAGAGCTTCGGCCGCATGCTCTTCTCGTCCTGACCGGTGCGAATCGTCCTGAACGGGCCGGCACCGGCGAGTGCCTGACCGCGGGCCCGGACGCCTTCCGTCCGGGCCGTGCCGGTGCCCACGCGGCGGAGCACGACAGAGCCCCGGTCGTCGGAACGACCGGGGCTCTGGTTGGTGCGCGATACTGGGATTGAACCAGTGACCTCTTCCGTGTCAGGGAAGCGCTCTCCCGCTGAGCTAATCGCGCAGGGTGAACCTGCGTGTACTGCGTGCGCGATACTGGGATTGAACCAGTGACCTCTTCCGTGTCAGGGAAGCGCTCTCCCGCTGAGCTAATCGCGCGGGGATCCTTGCGGATCAGTGGACGATACTGGGATTGAACCAGTGACCTCTTCCGTGTCAGGGAAGCGCTCTCCCGCTGAGCTAATCGTCCTTGGAGGTGGAGACGGGATTTGAACCCGTGTAGACGGCTTTGCAGGCCGTTGCCTCGCCTCTCGGCCACTCCACCACGAGCGGGGGGTTCGGGAAGATCCCCCCACTTTGTGCGAGCGGACGACCAGGTTCGAACTGGCGACCTCAACCTTGGCAAGGTTGCGCTCTACCAACTGAGCTACGTCCGCTTGTCTTTCCCGGTCCGCTTGCGCGTCCCGGCGACGTGTTGAACTCTAGCGGATTCCGGGGCCAGTACAAAAACGCGTTTGTGCAGCGTGCTGAGGTGCGCTCGCCCCGGCGCAGGTCATCGCGCACCGCCCTAGACTCGACGACGTGCACGACCTAGCTCCAATGGCCCGCTTCGGCGGCCTCGTCGCGTCCGATCTGCAGGACGTGACCAGTGATCCCGCAGCCCTCGAATCGACCGGTTTCTGGGCCGTGTCCGCCGATTTCGAGGGCCGCCTCGTCTGCGCGCGCTTCGGCTCCGTACGTACGGGGGCGGTGCCCGCCCCCGTGCCGGGCGCCTGGCACGGACCCGCGGCCGGAGACTGGACCTCGTCGCTGGACCGCGCCGCGTACGTCGCGGGCGTACGGCGGATCCGCGAGTACATCGCGGCGGGCGAGGTCTACCAGGCCAACCTCTGCCGGGTGCTGACGGCGCCGCTGCCCGACCCGCGCGCCGCGGACGTCGACGCCCTGACCGCGCTGCTCGCCCGCGGCAACCCCGCCCCGTACGCAGGAACGATTCGGCTGCCGGGGTACGGCGTGGAGATCGCCACCGCGTCGCCCGAGCTCTTCCTGAAGCGGGACGGCCGGACCGTCGCGTCGGGTCCGATCAAGGGCACCGGCCGCACCGAGGCCGACCTGCTGGAGAAGGACCACGCCGAGAACGTGATGATCGTCGACCTGGTCCGCAACGACCTGGGCCGGGTCTGCGCCACCGGATCGGTCACCGTTCCCGGCCTCTGCGCGGTCGAGAAGCACCCCGGCCTGGTCCACCTCGTCTCCACCGTGCGCGGAGAGCTCGCCGAGGACGCCGGCTGGCCCGGACTCCTCGACGCGACGTTTCCGCCCGGCTCCGTCACCGGGGCACCCAAGTCCAGCGCCCTGCGGATCATCGAGGAGCTGGAGACCGCACCGCGCGGTCCCTACTGCGGAGGCATCGGCTGGGTCGACGCCGACCGCCGCACCGCGTCGCTCGCCGTCGGCATACGTACCTTCTGGATCGACCGCACCGGCACCGCCCCGGTCCTCCGCTTCGGTACCGGGGCCGGCATCACCTGGGGCTCGGACCCGGAACGCGAGTGGGACGAGACCGAACTCAAGGCGTCCAGGCTGCTCGCTGTAGCGTCGGGCGTGCACGAAGCAACCGGAAGGACCGCGTGATGATGATTTGGGTCAACGGCGGACTGCGCGACGCCGAGGACGCCAGGGTGTCCGTGCTGGACCACGGGCTCACCGTGGGGGACGGCATCTTCGAGACGGTCAAGACCGTCGGCGGCAGGCCCTTCGCCCTCACCCGCCACCTCGACCGGCTGACCCGCTCGGCCCGCGGCCTCGGACTCCCCGACCCCGACCCCGACGAGGTCCGCCGAGCCTGCGCCGAGGTCATCGACGCCAACCCGATGGCGCTCGGCAGGCTGCGCATCACCTACACCGGAGGGCTCTCCCCGCTCGGCTCCGACCGCGGCGCGAACGGCCCGAGCCTGGTCGTCGCCCTCGGCGAGGCGGCCCGCCGTCCCGACACCACCGCGGTGATCACCGTTCCCTGGACGCGCAACGAACGCAGCGCGCTCGCCGGGCTCAAGACCACCTCGTACGCCGAGAACGTCGTCGCCCTCGCCCGGGCCCAGGAGCACGGCGCGTCCGAGGCGCTCTTCGCCAACACGGCCGGGCAGCTCTGCGAAGGCACCGGGTCCAATGTCTTCGTCGTCCTCGACGGACAGCTGCACACCCCGCCGGTCGCCTCCGGCTGCCTCGCCGGGATCACCCGCGCGCTGGCCGTGGAGTGGGCGGGCGCGCAGGAGACCGAGCTGCCGTTCGACATCCTGGAGCGGGCCGAGGAGATCTTCCTCACCTCCACCCTGCGCGATGTGCAGGCCGTCCACCGGGTGGACGGGCGGGAGCTGCCGGGCGGGCCCGGACCGGTGACCGCCAAGGCCATGAGGATCTTCGACGAGCGCGCCGGCAACGACCTCGACCCGTGAATCGGGGTGACGGACCGGGCTCCAGCGGATAGAACATCTGCGATGACCACCACCCTCCGGCCGACCGGGCCGATCCAGCAAGGCGCCGACGGTGCGCAGTTCCGCGCGTACGACGTGTGCGACAACGGGCGGCCCGTAGGCGCCGTCGAGATCGGCACCGATCCGGGATTCGGCGCGAAGGCGGGGGTGCTGCGTTCCCTGCGCATCGACGAATCCCGCCGCGGGCGAGGCCGCGGCACCATCGCGGCGCTGGCGGCCGAAGAGGTGTTGCGCGGCTGGGGCTGCACCCGGATGTCCCTGTCGGTGCCGGCCGACGACGCGGCGGGGCAGGGGCTGGCCACCGCGCTGGGCTACACCGAGCGCAGCAGGAACATGGTCAAACAACTGGAGCGGACCTTGCCCGCGCTGCCCGGTGCCGTCACCGCCCGGCCGATGACCGACGAGGAATTCGCGCACTGGGAGCGCGGCGCGATCGCCGACTACGCGCAGACCTGGATCGAACGCGGCGTCCCCGCGGACCAGGCCATGCGGAAGGCGGAGACCGGCCACGCCCAGAACCTGCCGCACGGCCTCGCCACCGAGGGAACGCATCTGCACGTCCTCACGCACGAGGACGAGGCCGTGGGACAGGTCTGGGTGGCGCGGCACGAAATGCATCCGGGGATGCTGGTGAGCTACGTGTTCGACGTGGAGGTGCGCGCGGAGTTCCGGGGACGGGGGTACGGCCGGGCGCTGATGCTCCAGGCGGAGCGCATCGCGCTCGACGCGGGCGACGACCGGCTGGGTCTGCATGTGCTCACGTCCAATACGCCCGCCCTGCGGCTGTACGAGTCGCTCGGATACCGGACGACTCAGTACAACCTGGCCAAGAGCCTCTGAGGGCGGGCCGGCTCAGCCCCGCCCGGCGAGCAGCCGGTCGGCGATCTCCTCGATCCGTGCGCGCAGCCCGTCCTGGCTCCTGCCGCCGTCCAGTCGCTCGTCGCCGATCACATACGTCGGGGTGCCGGTGACCCCGATCGCCTTGCCCTCGGCCTGGTCGGCGTCGACGATCAGCATGTGGCGTCCGTCGATCAGCGCGGTGTCCATCTCCTCGGCGTCCAGGCCGAGTTCCCGCGCCACCTCGACGAGCAGCGGTTCGCCGGTGCGGGCGAGATCGGCGGTCCGGGCGAGCACCGCCTCGATGTACGGCCAGTCCTTGCCCTGGGCGGCGGCCTCCTCGGCGGCCTGCGCCGCGGCGTAGGCGTGCTTGTGCTTCTCCAGCGGGAAGTGGCGCAGCCGCACGTCCAGCCGGTCGCCGTACTTGGCCCGCAGGGCGTGCACATCGGTGAGGGCCTGGTGACAGTCGGGGCACTGGAGCTCGCACCAGACGTCGAGGACGACAGGGGTCGCAGGGGTGGAATCACTCATGCGGCCAGTCTCCCAGGGCTCGCGCGAGCCTCCCAATCGGCACCCGTTCCGCCACGGCCCGGTACGACCCGGGGCACCGCCGATCGGCACCTGGGGAGGATCCCGGCCCTGAAATGTCCCTGATGCGGTGGCGGATCGTGGCCTCCGGGCCGGTCACCGGTGCAGGATGGAAGGGACGTTTCCCCTGCGCCTGGAGGCACCGATGCTTGCCGAGACCATCTGCTCCGCGGTGTCCGCGGCGGGCCTGGGCATCGCCGCCGTCACCGCCTGGCGAAAGCGCTTCCTGGCCGCGACCCGGATCGCCGCCTACTCCCTGGTCCCGATCGCGCTGGTGCTGACCGGGATCGTGGACTGGGTCGCCGGGATCGCCTTCAAACCCAGTGTCTGGCTGGGCTTCGGGCTGCTGGCGGTGGCCTGGCTGCTGTTCGCGACCACGCGCGCGATCGAGCGCCGCGGCGGCGGCACCCGCAAGGAGCGCAGGGCCGCCGCGCGGGCGGCGCAGGGCGGGGCGGTCGCCCCCGCGGCCTCGGTGCCCTCGCTGAGGGCGGGGCTCCCGGAGTCCCCGGAGCGTCCGAAGGCGAAGTCCCGGCAGCAGTCCGCCGCCCCGGCCGAGGACTTCAGCGACATCGAGGCCATCCTGAAGAAGCACGGCATCTGATCCCCGCCTCCCCGCCCCGGCCCGCAGCGCCGTCCCCGGGTGCCGTCCGTACGATGGGGACACGTCGCGGACCGGTGCGGCCGAAGCCGTCAGTGGGGCAGGGCAAGTGGGGCGTGTGGCAGGGATCAAGGATGTGGCCCGGCGGGCCGGGGTCTCCGTGGGCACCGTGTCCAACGTGATCAACCGGCCCGAGGCGGTGCTGCCGGAGACCCGCGCCCGGGTGCTCGCCGCCATCGAGGAACTCGGTTACGTGCGCAGCGAGTCGGCGCGCCAGCTGAGGGCGGGCCGCAGCCGGATCATGGCCCTGCTCGTCCTCGACATGGGCAACCCCTTCTTCGTGGACGTGGCCCGTGGCGCCGAGCGCGCCGCCCGGGAGGCCGGCCTCGGCGTCATGGTCTGCAACAGCGACCAGAGCCCGGCGGAGGAGGCCGAGTACCTCGGACTCTTCGCCGAGCAGCGGGTCTGCGGCGTCCTGGTCACCCCGGCGGACGCGACCGGCCGGAACCTGGAGGCGTTCAGCCGCCACCGCATCCCCTTCGTCCTGGTGGACCGGGTGGCGCCCGGCGCGGGGACCTGCGCCGTCTCCGTCGACGACGTCCGCGGCGGCGCCCTCGCCGTGCGGCACCTGGTCTCGGCCGGGCACCGCTCGGTGGCGTACATCAGCGGCCCGGGCGACCTCCATCAGATCCGGGACCGGCGCGAAGGCGCCCTGTCGGCCCTCGCCGAGGCCGGGCTGCCGCCCGAGGCGCTCGTGGAGATCCCCTCCGGCCGGCTGGACGTGGCGGCGGGCCGCGATGCCGGGGCCCGGCTGCTCGGCCTCGTACCCCGGCCGACCGCGGTGTTCTGCGCCAACGACCTGCTCGCCCTGGGGGTGCTCCAGGCGCTGTACGCGGCGGGTGTCGCGGTGCCGCACGACATCGCCATCGTCGGCTACGACGACATCGAGTTCGCCGCCGCCGCTGCCGTGCCGCTCACCTCGGTCCGACAGCCCGCGGTCGTGATGGGCAGGATGGCCGCGGAGCTCCTGCTGGAGGAGTCGGACGACGAGGACGGCACCCATGAGCACCGCAGTGTGGTGCTCCAGCCGGAGCTCGTGGTGCGGGCCTCCAGTTCGACACCACGCTGAGACCGCGGAGCCGTACCGAATATCTGGCGGCCGATCGGACGCCGGAGCGAATTCCGGCTGTCCGGGACGGGTGAACTCCCGGTACGAAAAGGCGCGTTGATCGCCAACAGCCCCCCGAGTGAGTCATGATCGTCCCGAGATGGTGGACACCTCCCGGGGCGATGCCCCCGCAACCCCTGCCGAAGAGCCGCGCGGCTGCCTCTTCGCGCTCTCCCAGCCCCCTCTGATGATCTTCCTCGCGGTGGTCGGCAGTCTCCTGCTGATGGCCGCGTTGCATGATCTCTTCATGCTGTGAACGGTCAGCCGGCCGCTTCCTTGCGGCGTGCCCGGTACGCGGCCACATGCAGACGGTTGCCGCAGGTGCGGCTGGAGCAGTAGCGGCGGGAGCGGTTGCGGGACAGGTCGACGAAGGCGTGCCGGCAGTCCGGTGCCTCGCACCGCCGCAGCCGTTCCAGTTCGCCCGCCACCACGATGAAGGCCAGCGCCATGCCGCAGTCGGCCGCGAGGTGGTCGGCGATCGACGCGTCGGGCGCGAAGTAGTGGACATGCCAGTCGTAGCCGTCGTGATCGCTGAGCTGCGGTGTCGTGCCGGCTGCGGCGACGAGCGCGTTGACGAGCGCGGCGGCGGTCCGGGTGTCGTCCGTCGCGAAGATCTCGGCGAAGCGCGTCCGTACGTCCTGTACGGCTCGCAGGTCCTTCTCGTGCAGCTCGCCCACACCGCTGATGCGATGGCGCCGCGCGAAGTCGTACAGCGCTTCGATGCCGGCGAGGCCGTCGCTCCGCTCGCCTTCCGGCTGCCCGCTCGCCGGCGGTTCGCTCTCCGGGGCGGTGTTCAACAGGTCGACCACCGTGTCGAGGGCGATCCGGGTGTCGTGGGGGATCAGCACGCTTTCGCTCCCTGCCTCCGGCGGGCGGGTCCCCGCCGATGCGGGCTGACTCTACTGGCTCGGCCGCAGCGCGCAGCGGCCCGAGAGGGCCCAGGAGGGGCGGGGAGAGCGGATACCGGCCATGGGCGGGCACCCGTGGCCGGTGGCCGCCCGCCCGGGGCATGAGGGAGGCTCCAAGGGCTCCCGGGGCGCACGCCGGCGCCGTCACCACGGTGGATTCCGTGATGACGGCGCCGATGTCACCGTGTGGGGTTTTCCGCGCGGCGCCGTCTCCCCGAGTCGGACGGCGCCGTGCAGCTCTCGGCCTGGCTCAGCTCTCGGCCAGGATGTGTGAGAGCTCCGTGTCGAGGTCGAAGTGGCGATGCTCGGTGCCCGGAGGCACCGCGGCGTCGGTCCGCTTCAGGAACGACTCCAGAGCCCTCGCAGGGGCTTCGAGCAGGGCTTCGCCCTCTGGGGAGCTCAGCGCGATGCAGACGACGCCCTGGCCGTGACTACGGGATGGCCAGACGCGGACGTCTCCGGTGCCGGTGGGCCGGTGCAGCCCCTCGGCAAGGAGGTCGCGGGCGAATACCCATTCGACCGTCTCCTCCGCTCCGGTATGGAAGGTGGCGTGCACGGCATACGGATCGGCCGTGTCATACCGCAGGCCCGCGGGTACAGGCAGTGAGGACTCGCTCGACACAACGAGGCGCAGGTGCAGCTCGCAGCTGACCGTGGTGTTCATAAGCGCCAGGGCCTTTCGCTCAGTGTGCGCTCGGGGATTCGCACGTCGGCGAAATCGACATGCCACCTACGGTGGCGTTGTAAACCCCTCTGACCTTTTTGTGTTCCTTCAGGTAGCTCGTACGGCGGTGTGTAACTTTCGGTTATGCGGCCATTCCGGTGATGAAGACCGTTCCGGTAGGTTGGCTTCCATGAATGCGGAGCGTGACGCGCGGGACGGGGGCGCCGCAGCGGCGGTACCGGTGTCCGACGCGGGGGACAGGACGGACGGCGTGACGGGTGAGGTCACCGAGGGTGTGACCAAGGAGCGGGATCTCGGCTCCCGGGCGCCCGGGTTCATCAAGGCGTCCAGGACGCTGCACCTGAGCTGGCAGGTCGGTGTCTTCGTGGTCGGCCTCGCCGTGGTCGTGGCGGGCATCATCATGCTGCCGCTGCCCGGGCCCGGCTGGCTGGTGATCTTCGGCGGCATGGCGATCTGGGCGACCGAGTTCGTCTGGGCGCAGCTGGTGCTCCGCTGGACCAGGCGGAAGGTCACCGAGGCCGCCCAGCGGGCGCTCGACCCCAAGGTCCGGCGGCGCAACATCATCCTCACCTCGGTCGGTCTGGTGATCATCGCGGTGCTGGTGGGGATCTACGTCTGGAAGTTCGGCATCACCATGCCGTGGAAGATCCGCGAGTGACCCCGGGGTGGTCATGGGGCGCCGCTGACATGGGGTAATGTTTGGCCTGCGCCCGGGCGATTAGCTCAGTGGGAGAGCGCTTCGTTCACACCGAAGAGGTCACTGGTTCGAACCCAGTATCGCCCACCCGGACGGAAGGCCCGTGAGACCAAAGAGTCTCACGGGCCTTCCGTGTTTCCCGCGTCCGGCCAGGTTCCCCGGTTTCCGGCCGGACGCATCGAAGATTCACAAGCGCTTTCGCGAACGATTCCATCCGGGTGGCGTCCGGTGGGCGGGATCCGCTGATCGAGCAGGGGTATCCGGATATCGCTGCCGGGCGGACTCCGACGGCCACGGGAATTCCCGCGAACGGGTCGGTCTCCGCTATCCACGGGCAATGCTCCGGCGATTCGCGAACTCCCGCCGGAAAAGGCAGGGGAGCGGCCGCCGGCGTGAACTGCTCGATTTCTCGGGCGAGTTCGCCGGAGCCGCTCCCGGGCCGGCCGTACGAGCACCGTCAGTGCATCCGGCCCACGGTCTCCCTCAGCCGCCGCGCGTCGCGCAGCCGTTGCTCGTACGTCGCCCCGACCACCAGCAGCAGTACCCCGGCCAGCGCCGGCGGCAGCCAGCGGGGGAGCGCGCCGACGACCTGGACCACGTACGGCGCCAGTTCGTGCACGGCGTCCAGGGCCAGTACCGCGCCACCGAGCAGCAGCAGCGCCTGGAGCCGCAGCCGGGCGCCCGCCAGTGTGATCACCAGGGCCGCCACGCCGAGCAGCAGCGGGCGAGCCCAGTGCGGATCGGTCCAGGCCGCGAAGAGGCTCGGGACCAGCGTCGCCGCGAGACCCGCCCCGTACGCCGTCCAGGACGACGCCTCCGGGTCGCGGCGCCGGCGCAGGACACCGACCGCCAGGGCGGGCACCGTCACCGGCAGGGTGTACGCCTCCGGGGCCGACACCCCCGAGGCCGAGAGCCGCACCCAGCTCGCCAGGACGAAGAGCGCCACCGCCAGGTATCCGGCCACCGGCCGCCGCTCGGCACGTACGGCCGTGCCCGCCGCCAGCACCCCGTTCAGCGCCAGCACCAGTGCCAGGAACGGCAGGTCCGGCACTGCCATGACCACCGCCACCGCAGCCACCGCGGCTCCGGTCAGCTCGACCGGCAGAGCCACCGGGCGGCCCCGCAGCCGGGCCCCGAGGAGCACCGTCACCACGGGGACGAGCAGCATGAGCGGCGCCGCGCGGTCCCCGGCGAGCCCCAGCGACGCCCCGGCGGCGCGGGCGAGCACCGCCCCGCACACCACGGCCCCGCACGCCGGAACCGCCTGCGCGATCCCGAGCACCCTTGCCGTACGCGCCGCCCCGGCATCGAGCAGCACCGCGACCGCCCCGAGCACCACCAGCAGCACCGTGAACACCGCGTACGTCGCGGCCTCGGCGGCGAGCGAGAGGAACCCGGCGCTCACCGCGCCGGTCAGCCCGCACACCAGCGCAGTCGTCCCCATCGCGCCCGAACCGCGTCGCAGTGCCCGTACCGCCACCGCGAACACCGTGGCGACCAGCACCGACTGCACCGACACGGCCGCCGCGTACGACAGCCCCAGCACCGCGGGCGACGCGGTGAACCCCGCCCAGCAGAGGGCCACCGCGGTGGCGCCCGGCGCACTCCGCCCGGCCGTCCCCGAAGGGAGCACCGGCCCCGCCGCCCGTACCAGCCGCTCCCACGACCGGTGGGCGAGACCCAGCAGGGCGGCCGCCGTCAGCAGCACCACCGGCGCCGCGGCCAGGTGGGACCACCCGAGCCCCTCCGTACCCAGAGCGCCCCGGACACCGTCGGGAGCGCCGGACCACACGCGGGCCAGCCGCGACACCGTACCCATCAGTGACATGCCGGCCGCCGGCACCGCGGACAGCACCGCGGCCGCGGTCACCGCCGACGAGGCCCACACCACGCCCTGCCCGACCGGGCGCGGCAGCGGTGCGCGCAGCGCGGCCAGCAGCACCGCGCCGCACAGCAGATACACCGGCACCGACCAGCCCCATTCCATCCCGGCGCTCAGCACACCACCCACCGCGGCCACCGCGCACAGCCCGGCCAGCACTCCGCCCGCCACCGCGAGACCCGTGGGCGCACGCCACGCCCCGGCCAGCGCGAGCGCGGCACCCGCGAGCAGCAGCGCGGCCGGCGCCGACGCGTCCGGCGCCGATCCGGCGGACACCGACTGCGAGAGGGCCACCAGAAGTCCCAGCAGGCCCGTCGTCCAGCAGCCGACACAGGCCGTCACCCGCACCGCGAGGCCCGGACCCCACCACGCGATCGCACAGTCCAGCGCCGCCGTCAGCAGCAGCGCCCAGCCGAACACCGTGGCGCCCGCCCCCGCCGACCAGGCCCACAGCAGCAGCGGCAACTGTGCGCTCACCACCGCCAGGGGCAGCGGCAGCCGCAGCCGGCCGAGCAGCAGTCCGTACCCGCCCCACAGCACCGCCAGCACCGCCGAGGCGACCGCGGCGAAACCGGCGCCACCGGCCTGCGGCACCGCCACCCGGTGCAGCGCGTAGGCGTCGAGAATCATCAGCACGGACGCCAGGGCGCCGAGCGACTCGGCGGTCGCACAGAGCCCGCGGCGCAGCAGTACGGCGGGAGCGGCGAGCGCCGCCAGGGTCACCACGGCAAGCACCGCCGAGCGGCCGGAGATCCCCATGTGGCCCCAGCTGACCAGGGTGAACGCGATCGCCGCGATTGCCAGGAGCAGACCGCCCAGAGTGAGCAGCACATTCTGCGCACTGCGCGGACCGGCCTGCCCGGCGGGACGCGCGAAGGGAGCCGGCGGCCCGAACGGGGCGGCCGGCTGCGGCACCTGCGGCGCGGCCGGGGGCCCGGCGGGCGGCGTCAGCACACTCAGCAACCAGGCACGGCGGACCAGCAACTGGGAGCGGCGGGCGTCCAGTCGGGCCAGTTCGCGATCGAGGAGCGCCAATTCCTCGGCGGGTGGCGGCACATGTTCCATGGACGCGAGTGTGGTGCGAGCCACAGACTCGGACATGCGCTCGGATACTCAGTTCCCCGGCTGAGTACGCGCAGACTGGGGCCATGGACTGGAGCCACTACCGATTTGTGAGTATCTGGGACCTGCCTGCCCCGCCCGGCGCCGTGTACGAGATCCTCGAACGGGCCGACGACTACCCGCGGTGGTGGCCGCAGGTCCGCGAGGTCACGTCGGTCGACGGGACCAGCGCCACCACCCGCATCCGCTCCTTCCTCCCGTACGACCTCGTCATGACCGTCCGCGAACGCCGCCGTGACCCCGGGGCCGGGGTCATCGAGGCGACGCTCGGCGGCGATCTCGACGGCTGGGTCCGCTGGACGGTCACCCCGCACGGCGGCGGCAGCCGGGCCGTCTACGAGCAGGAGGTCGATGTGCGCAGGCGGCTGATGCGGCTCCTGGCGGTGCCCGGACGCCCGGTGTTCCGGGCCAATCACGCCCTGATGATGCGCGCCGGACGGCGGGGTCTCGTGGCCAGGCTGGGAGGAGTTTGAACCGGACCCGCCGAGCCCTGTATGGTTCAACCCGTTCCCGGGCGATTAGCTCAGTGGGAGAGCGCTTCGTTCACACCGAAGAGGTCACTGGTTCGAACCCAGTATCGCCCACCCGGAAGAGGCCGGTCCGTCAGCAGAATCGACGGACCGGCCTCTGCGTGTCCGCTCACGCCGCGGCGGGCAGATCCGGGCGCAGCGGCCACGCCGGATCCACCATCTCCGCCGTGCCGTTCTTCGCGAACCACGCCTGGAGTCCACGCGCCTGCGCCGCGAACCACACGGCCTGCAGGGTGTGCAGCTCCGGCGGGGTCAGCCGTTCCAGGCGGGACGAGAACCGCCGTCCCACCGCCCGTACCAACTCCAGCGAGGCCGTCGCGTCGGCCGCCGCGTCATGGGCGCCGTCGAGCACCACGCCGTACAGCTCGCACAGATCGGTGAGGGTCCGCCGCCCCTTGCGGTAGCGGTCCAGATGCTTGTCGAGCACGCGCGGATCCAGCACGCACAGCGGTGAGTTCTGCAGATACGCCCCGAGCGACGAGGCGCGATGGCGCTTCAGCTCGCGGTCCAGCAGCGTCAGGTCGAACGGCGCGTTCATCACCACCAGCGGGCGCCCGGCCGCGCACTGCTCGGCCAGCGCACGGGCTATCTCCTCCACGACCGGTGCGGGCCAGCGCCCGTTGCGCTGGAGGTGATCGTCGGTCAGACCGTGGATCTCGGTCGCCCCGACGGGCACCGGCACCCCCGGATTCACCAGCCAGCGGGTGACGCGCGTCCGCCCGCCCGCCGCGTCCTGGACGACCAGGGCGGCCGAGACGATCCGGTCCCCCTCGACGTCGACTCCTGTTGTCTCGGTGTCAAAAGCGGCCAGTGGCCCCTCGTACCAGTGCGTCATCCCCGAACTCCTCGTGCGCGAACGGCAGATGGTGTGATTCCCCTGCCCGGTTCGGTGATACCCGCGCCCTTTGCCTGGTACGCCGTTTGCGGGGCGTCCCGTGCGGTGACAACACAGGTGTGGGGAGCGGAAGTTGTCCGTCACCCCGCACCGGAGAACCGATCGGCACAGCCCGGAAGGCACACGCAGCCATGGCGCTCGCGCAGCCCGAACCGAGCGGGCTGCTGTCCCAGCGGACCGAACCGCTGCGCGGCACACTCGCAACCACCGCCTGCATGGAGACGCTCCAGGTGGGCTATCTGCACGCGGTCGCGGCCGCGGCGGGGTGCTCCCTGTCGCAGCCCTTCCCCGACAACGGAATCGACTGGCACGTCAGCCACGGCGCCCCCGGCCATGCCGTGGACGACGAAGTGACCATAAAGGTGCAGCTCAAATGCACCTACCAGATCCCGCCGAACCCGCCGGGACCGACGTTCGCCTTCACACTCGACAACGCCCACCTGGTGAAGCTCGCCCGGACCCCCGTGTCGGTGCACAAGATCCTCGTCGTGATGATCGTGCCGCGCAGCCAGGACGACTGGCTGCGCGCCGGGCACGACCGGCTCGACCTGCGGCACTGCTGCTACTGGACCAATCTGGCCGGCCACGCGGTGACGGGCCGGCACCGGACCACCGTGCGGATCCCGACCTCGCGCATCTTCGACGACCGGGCGCTCTGCGAGATCATGACCCGCGTAGGGGCGGGAGGGAGGCCCTGATGCACCGGCCGATGGATGAGCACGCCGACGGAGCGATCCCGAAGGCCACCCGCCCGCGCCCCGCCGAATCCGCGGGGCCGTGGCCCGACACCCCCCGGCCGCCCGGGGACGTCCCCGACCCCGCCCGCGTGGACCCCGCCGTCCTCGCCGCGCTGCTGGACCGGCACGGCTGGCAGCGCCGCGGCGGGGCGGCCGGGCGCTACAGCCGCTGGACCCCGCCGGGGCCACCGGCCCCGCCCGGGGGCGGGACCAGCCTCCTGGTCCCCGAAACCACCGCCTTCCCCGACAGCGAGGAGCTCCTCGGCGAGGCGCTGACCGCGCTCGCCCGAAGCGCCGCCCCCTCCGCCCGCGAGGTCCTGCTCTCCCTCGTGGTGCCCAGCGACGAGGTCCGCTGGTGGCGCGAGGTCCCCGAACCGCTCGCGGGCGCGGCGGGCGCGGTCGGCTGGACGGGTGCCGAGCGGCTGCACACCGCCGCCCGGCAGATACTGCTCGCCGGCGCACTCGCCGTACGGGGAAGCGCCGGCTACCACGGCGCCCGCCACCGCCGCAGGGCCCGGGCTGCGCTCGAAGGCATCCTGGTCGGGCCCGCTCCCGGCGGCCGTGAGCTGGCCGCGTTCGTGCCGGTGGAACCGGGCCGCGCCGTCGCGGTACGCCTCTACCACGCCCTGCACGCCACCCGCGAGGCCGTGGACTACCAGCGGGCCACCGGCGGCTTCGAAGCCTTCGACACGGCTGTCGGTGCGGGCGTCAGCCGGGAACTGACCGAGGCGGTCGTCGCGCTCGTCCGGGGCTCGGAGGGGGCGGGGATCGCCCTGGAGTGGGCGCCCGCCGCCGGAACCCCCGGGGGTTGCCCGGTCCGCCCCGAGCCGGTGGAGTTCTCGCCGGGCGACCTGCCCGCCCTGCGCCGGGCGGGCGCCCGCTACCTGCGCGACGAGCCCGCCGTGACCGTACGGATCACCGGCGCCGTCGTCCGTATGCGCCGCTCGGCACCGCGCGGCGCCGGGATCGTGCGGCTGCGGGTGCTGGCGGGCGCCGAGGTGCCGCACGTACGGCTGGAGCTGGACGAGGAGGCGTACCGGATCGCCGGCCACGCCCATCTGGTGGGGCTGCCGATCCGGGTGGAGGGCAGGCTGGAGAGCCGCGGCGGCTTCCGGCGGCTGACCCGGACCTCGCACGTCGTGCCCGTGCAGGTCGACGAGGCGGAGCGGGACCGTCTGATGAAGTCCCTCCAGGAGAACGTCGACCAGTTCGAGGAGGCGTGCACCGGCGAATAGGGCCGTGGGGGAGGAGGCCGCGGGGGAGCGGGCGGGCTTCGTGCTCGACCGTTTCGCAGAGGGGGCCCGCGGCTCGGTACGATTCGTATCGCACGTGCACCACGAACGCGTGCGTACCCCCTGAGTCAGGAGAGACCGGTGTCAGACGTCCGTGTGATCATCCAACGCGATTCCGAGCGGGAAGAGCGCGTGGTGACGACGGGCACTACGGCAGCCGAGCTCTTCCCCGGCGAGCGCACCGTCGTCGCCGCCCGGGTCGCCGGTGAGCTGAAGGACCTCGCGTACGCCGTCGCCGACGGCGAGGTCGTCGAGCCCGTCGAGATCTCCTCCGAGGACGGCCTGAACATCCTGCGGCACTCCACCGCGCACGTGATGGCCCAGGCCGTGCAGCAGCTCTTCCCCGAGGCCAAGCTGGGCATCGGCCCGCCGGTCAAGGACGGCTTCTACTACGACTTCGACGTCGAGAAGCCGTTCACGCCCGAGGACCTCAAGGCCATCGAGAAGAAGATGCAGGAGATCCAGAAGCGGGGGCAGAGGTTCTCCCGCCGGGTCGTGACGGACGAGGCCGCCCGCGAGGAGCTGGCCGACGAGCCGTACAAGCTGGAGCTCATCGGCATCAAGGGCTCCGCGTCCTCGGACGACGGCGCGGACGTCGAGGTGGGCGGCGGCGAGCTGACCATCTACGACAACCTCGACCCGAAGAGCGGCGAGCTGTGCTGGAAGGACCTCTGCCGTGGTCCGCACCTGCCGACCACCCGGTTCATCCCGGCGTTCAAGCTGATGCGCAACGCCGCGGCGTACTGGCGCGGCAGCGAGAAGAACCCGATGCTCCAGCGTATCTACGGCACCGCGTGGCCCACCAAGGACGAGCTGAAGGCCCACCTGGAGTTCCTGGAGGAGGCCGCCAAGCGCGACCACCGCAAGCTCGGCAACGAGCTGGACCTCTTCTCCTTCCCGGACGAGATCGGCCCCGGCCTCGCGGTCTTCCACCCCAAGGGCGGCATCATCCGCCGCGCCATGGAGGACTACTCGCGCCGGCGCCACGAGGAGGAGGGCTACGAGTTCGTCTACTCCCCGCACGCCACCAAGGGCAAGCTCTTCGAGAAGTCCGGCCACCTGGACTGGTACGCCGACGGCATGTACCCGCCCATGCAGCTCGACGACGGGGTGGACTACTACCTCAAGCCGATGAACTGCCCGATGCACAACCTGATCTTCGACGCGCGCGGCCGCTCCTACCGTGAACTGCCGCTGCGCCTCTTCGAGTTCGGCACGGTGTACCGGTACGAGAAGTCCGGCGTGGTGCACGGCCTGACCCGCTCGCGCGGCTTCACGCAGGACGACGCGCACATCTACTGCACCAAGGAGCAGATGGCGGAGGAACTCGACCGTACGCTCACCTTCGTCCTGAACCTGCTGCGCGACTACGGCCTGACCGACTTCTACCTGGAGCTCTCCACCAAGGACCCGGAGAAGTTCGTCGGCTCCGACGAGATCTGGGAGGAGGCCACCGAGACGCTGCGCCAGGTCGCCGAGAAGCAGGGCCTGCCGCTGGTCCCGGACCCGGGCGGCGCCGCGTTCTACGGCCCGAAGATCTCGGTGCAGTGCAAGGACGCCATCGGCCGCACCTGGCAGATGTCGACCGTGCAGCTCGACTTCAACCTCCCGGAGCGCTTCGACCTGGAGTACACCGGTCCGGACGGCACCAAGCAGCGCCCGGTCATGATCCACCGTGCCCTGTTCGGTTCCATCGAGCGCTTCTTCGCGGTGCTCCTGGAGCACTACGCGGGTGCGTTCCCGGTGTGGCTGGCCCCGGTCCAGGCGGTCGGCATCCCGATCGGCGACGCGCACATCCCGTACCTCCAGGAGTTCGCGGCCAAGGCCCGGAAGAAGGGGCTGCGGGTCGACGTGGACGCCTCCTCCGACCGGATGCAGAAGAAGATCCGCAACCAGCAGAAGGCCAAGGTTCCCTTCATGATCATCGCGGGTGATGAGGACATGGCCAACGGCGCCGTCTCCTTCCGCTACCGCGACGGGTCGCAGGAGAACGGCATCCCGGTCGAGGACGCCATCGCCAAGATCCAGAAGGCCGTCGAGGACCGCGTCCAGGTCTGACGGCACGGAGTGGGAGACCCCCGGAGAGCTACCCGCCCTCCGGGGGTCTCTTCTCGTCCTCCCGCCGGAAGACCTGCAGCAGCCACGACGAGAACGAACCCGTCACCGCCCCCAGCAGCGCCAGCCCGCAGGCCATCAGGCCCGAGGCCACGACCCGGCCGCCCGGCGTGACCGGCACCGTGTCCCCGTACCCCACGGTCGTCAGCGTCTCGCACGCCCACCACACCGCGTCGCCGAAGGTACGGATCGACGCCCCCTGCACCTTGTGCTCCTGGTTGTAGACGGCGAGCGCGGCGGAGAAGCCGAGCAGCAGGGCGGACGCGCCGGCGTAGCTGATCACGCGGGCGTACAGGCTCAGCCGCGGCCGCTCCCGCCGCTGCTGGACCGCGGTGTAGACCCGGATCAGCCGCAGCGGCCGCAGCAGCGGAAGCAGCAGCACCGCCGTGTCCAGCCAGTGCACCCGCACGAAGCGGGGGCCGAGGCCGCTGAGCCGGATCCGTACGGCGTAGTCCGCCGCGAAGACCAGCCAGGTGGCGCCGACCAGCGCGAGGGCGATGTCCCGCCAGGGTCCGGTGTTCTCGGGGGCCAGCACGCGGACCGCGTAGCCGAGCAGGAAGACCAGCGAGGCGCCGAAGAGCGGCACTTCCGTGCGTTGCTCCCAGCGCCGGAAGCGAGGAGGGGCGGAGTCGGCGGACCGGTCGCTCATCACCTCAGCATCGCCGTACGCCGGCGGGTGTGGCCCCGGCGACACGCACCCCGGGAGCGAAGCAATATGCTGATCGCCATGACGAGTGAGCCGGAGCAGCAGATCGGAGTGGGAACGCCCGACGCGTTCCAGCGCCTGTGGACGCCCCACCGGATGGCGTACATCCAGGGCGAGAACAAGCCGACCGGTCCGGAGGCCGGTGACGGCTGTCCGTTCTGCGGGATCCCGTCGAATTCGGACGAGGACGGGCTCGTCGTCGCGCGTGGCAAGCACGTCTACGCCGTGCTGAATCTGTACCCGTACAACGGCGGGCACCTGATGGTGGTGCCGTACCGGCATGTCGCCGACTACACGGAGCTGGACGGCCCGGAGACCATGGAGCTGGCCGATTTCACCAAGCGGGCGATGGTGGCTCTGCGGACGGCCTCGGGGGCGCACGGATTCAACATCGGCATGAACCAGGGCTCGGTGGCGGGGGCCGGCATCGCGGCCCATCTGCACCAGCACCTGGTGCCGCGCTGGGGTGGCGACACCAACTTCATGCCGGTGGTCGGACACACCAAGGTGCTGCCGCAGCTGCTCGCCGACACCCGCAAGATGCTGGCCGACGCCTGGCCCGTCGACTGACCCCGGCCGCCGCTCCACGACAGGGCCGCCCCGGCTTCTGCTTCCTGCCGGGGCGGCCTTCGCGTGTCCGAACGAAAGGTCCTACGCGTCGTAGACGTCGGCCTTGCGCGGGGTCGGGTCCTGGACCGCGCCGCTCAGCACCATCGAGCGGTTGTCGAAGCGCTCGGTGTCGACGCCGTTCTCATCGAGAACGCGCAGCGCGGCGCTGTGGACGGCACGCAGGACGGGCGTGGCGGCGCGCATCGCGTCGTCCGCCATGAAGCGGTGGCGCCACGGCTTCTCGGCCCAGGCGTGACGCAGGCCGAAGGGCTCGGGCAGGGCGATCTTGCCGCCCAGGTAGTCCAGCAGCGGCGGATACCAGGTGAACGGGGCGCGCAGGGAGAGGCGGACGACCTCACTGGGCTCGACCAGCGGGAGCGTGATGTCGCGGGTCTCCCAGAACCGGACGGTCTTGTTGACCGTCTTCGTCTTGGCCGCGGGCTTGCTGGTGAAGAGCGAGTGGACCGGGCCGAGCGCGTGTCCGGTGACCTCGATGCGCAGCGTTTCGTGGAGCACCGTGACCGTGATCATCATCGTGATGATCAACTGGCCTTCCCAGAGGGTGAACTGGACGCCCAGATAATGCCTGTCACCGCTGCCGAACTGCTGGTGGTTGCAGATCCGCTGTATCTCGTGCGGCTTGACCTGGAAGGTGGCGACGTCCTCGCCGGCGGGGCGGGAGACCGAGTCGGCGTTCTCCCCGACGGGGGACACGATCCAGTGGGTGACCGACGGGGTGGGGAACCCCCCGGTGTTCAGCGGACCGCGCTCCAGCACCTTGAGCTGGTCGTGGATGGCCCGCACCAGGTCCCAGCTGCGGAACTGGTGGAACTCCTTGCCCGGGTCCTTGGAGACCAGCTCCTCGGCGAGCTGCCAGCTGCCCCAGCGGGTGCCCATGCCCAGGATCCCCTTGGGGCCCGCGTAGAACACCGAGTTCGACTGCTGCTCGGCGGAGAGCTTCTCCAGACCCTGGCGGAGCGCCTCGCGGGAGGTCTCGTTGGGGTTCTTCGGCACGGCCTCGGGGATCTTGGCGATGACACCGCCGCCGGAGAGCAGCCCTTCCCACCGGGCACGCATGTCCTTGGCGGAGGACTCGGCGATCCGTTTGGCGATGAACCAGCCGATGACGGGGGCGACGATCATCGCGCGGAGGTAGAGCGCCAGGAACCCGTTGAGCGGCAGGCCGATCATGAGGACCAGCGCCACGATGCCGATGACCGGGAGCAGCGCGCCGCCCAGGGCGGAGAGCGCCTTGTCCTTGGTGCCGGCGAGGTAGTCGCGCAGGCGGAAGGCGAGGACCCAGAGGATCATGCCGGGCAGGAAGAGGAAGCCGAACAGGGCGGTGACGGCGGTGAGTTTGGTGTCGCGGCTCTTGCGGAGGCGGGTCGCGGACAGGCAGTGCTCGACGACGGTCTGCGGGTCGGTCCCGAAGGACTGGATGAGGGCCTTGCGGGCACCGCCCAGCATGCGTTCCTGGACGGCGCGGGAGAACGCCTCGCCGAGATTGGGCTTGAAGTAGTCGGCCTTGAAGAGCTTGGAACGGCCTGCCTTGACCTCGGACTTGTGCCATTCGCTGTTGGCTTCAAGGATCTTCTCGACCGGGCTGTCGCGGTACGCGGCCGAGGCGAGGGCGTTCGTCGCCACCGCCTGTCCGCCCGAACCCTGGATCGGGATCTGCGCTCCGGGAGAGAAATCGAATCCGTCGCTGGCCACTGTCGCCCCCACTCGCCGCCGAGGAACTGCTCCTGCGGCTGTTTCCCAACTGCCGTGCCCGGCACACCTTCTGAGCTGGGACCAAAGCGTATCGTCCGGATCGCCGCGCCGCCCGCCCCTGTGGACAAAGACGGGCGGCATGGCTGGTCATGAGTGGTCCGGGTCGTTCCTCTGCTCCTCCCGGATGCGTTCGGCGAGTTGCGGGGGCATGGCTTCGTGCCGGGCGTACGCCCGGTCGAAGCGGCCGGCGCCATGGGAGAGGGAGCGCAGGTCGACCGCGTACCTGCCGATCTCCAGTTCGGGAACCTCGGCCCGTACGAGGGTGCGGCCGGGGCCGGACTGCTCGGTCCCGATCACTCTGCCGCGCCGCCCGGACAGATCGCTCATCACCGGCCCGACATAGTCGTCCGGGACCATGACCTGGATCTCGGCCACGGGTTCGAGGAGCTGGATGCGGGTGTCCGCGGCGGCTTCGCGCAGGGCCAGCGCGCCCGCGGTCTGGAAGGCGGCGTCGGAGGAGTCCACCGAGTGGGACTTGCCGTCCCGCAGGGTGACGCGTACGTCGACGAGCGGATGTCCGGCCGCGACGCCGCGGGCGGCCTGGGCGCGCACGCCCTTCTCGACGGACGCGATGAACTGCCGGGGCACCGCCCCGCCGACCACCTTGTCGACGAATTCGATGCCCGAACCCGGCGGCAGCGGCTCCACGTCGATCTCGCAGATGGCGTACTGGCCGTGGCCGCCGGACTGCTTCACATGCCGGCCGCGCCCGCTGGACGGGGCGGCGAAGGTCTCGCGGAGCGACACCTTGTGCGGCACGGCGTCGACCTGGACGCCGTAGCGGCTGCGCAGCCGGTCCAGCGCCACGTCCTGATGGGCCTCGCCCAGGCACCACAGGACCACCTGGTGGGTGTCCTGATTCTGTTCCAGGCGCATGGTGGGGTCCTCGGCGACCAGCCGGGCGAGCCCCTGGGAGAGCTTGTCCTCGTCCGCCTTGCTGTGCGCCTCGATGGCGAGCGGCAGCAGCGGGTCCGGTGCGGTCCAGGGGTCCATCAGCAGCGGAAGGCCCTTGTCGGACAGGGTGTCCCCGGTCTCGGCGCTGCCCAGTTTGGCGACGCAGGCCAGATCGCCCGCGATGCACTCGGTGAGGGGGCGCTGCTGCTTGCCGAAGGGGGAGGAGAGCGCGCCGACGCGTACCTCGGCCTCGTGGAAGGGGCGGGTCTCGTGGCCGGGTTCGGTGAGGCCGTGGCCGAACACATGGACGGTCTCGTCGGGGCGAAGGGTGCCGGAGAAGACACGTATCAGCGAGACCCGGCCCACGTACGGGTCGGAGGCCGTCTTGACCACCTCGGCGACGAGCGGGCCGTCGGGGTCGCAGGTCAGGACCGGTCGCGACGCACCGTGCAGGGGTGTGACGCCGGGGAGCGGGCGCTCCAGCGGGGTCGGGAAGCCGCCGGTGATCAGATCCAGGAGCTCGACGGTGCCGATGCCCTGGCGGGCGCCCTCGGCGGCGGGGGCCGCGGCGAGGACGGGGTGGAAGGTGCCCCGGGCGACGGCGCGCTCGAGATCGTCGACGAGCGTCCTGACATCGACCTCGGCGCCGCCGAGGTAGCGGTCCATCAGCGTCTCGTCCTCGCTCTCGGCGATGATCCCCTCGATGAGCCGGTCGCGGGCCTCCCGGAGCGTCGTCTGCCCGGCGGGGGCGGGCGGGTTCTCCTGCCGCTCGCCCGAGGAGTAGTCGAAGACCCGCTGGGTGAGCAGGCCGGTGAGCCCGGTGAGCGGGGCGTGGCCGTCGGAGCCCTCGGGGCCGAGGACGGGCAGGTAGAGCGGGAGCACGGCGTCGGGGTCGTCGCCGCCGAAGATCTCGCCGCAGATCCGGGTCATCCCGTCGAACGAGGTGCGTGCCGTGTCGAGGTGGGTGACGACGATGGCGCGCGGCATGCCGACTGCGGCGCACTCCTCCCACACGGCACGGGTGGCGCCCGCGACCGCTTCGGCCTCCTGGGCCGCGGAGACGACGAACAGGGCCGCGTCCGCAGCCCGCAGACCGGCCCTGAGCTCCCCGACGAAATCGGCGTAGCCGGGGGTGTCCAGCAGATTGATCCGGTACCCGCCCCAGTCGACGGGGACCACGGAGAGCTGTACGGAGCGTTGCTGGCGGTGCTCGATCCCGTCGTAGTCGGAGACGGTGGCGCCGTCCTCGACCCGGCCGGCCCGGTTGACCGCGCCCGCCGTCAGCGCGAGGGCCTCGACGAGGGTGGTCTTGCCGGAGCCGCTGTGGCCGACCAGCACCACATTCCGTACGGATGAGGGCCGGCCGGCCGTCGCTGCCCTGCCGGCGGCCCCGGTGTGCGCGTATGCCTTGTCGCCCATGATGCGTGCCTCCCAAGCAAGGGGTGCGAAGCGGAGGGAATACCGACGCGATGTGGGGAATGTGCACGGGTACCGGTGAGCCGCCGCGGCGGCCACGGCGACGCCCGCGGTAATTCGAGCTTTCCACTCGGGCCAGGTCGCGTCCATACATGGCACGACGCCGCGCGAGGCCGGGTGCCCGGACGGTGGAGCCCGGCGGGCGTGACTACGATGGGCCAGCCGGTGGCCGAAGGGGCCGCTCGGCCCACCGACCCTCGGGAAGGCCATGCTGAACAAGTACGCGCGTGCATTTTTTACGCGTGTCCTCACACCGTTCGCCGCACTGTTGCTCCGTCTCGGCGTGAGCCCCGACGCGGTCACTCTGATCGGTACGGCCGGGGTGATGGCAGGTGCGCTGGTCTTCTTCCCGATGGGGGAGTTCTTCTGGGGCACCATCGTCATCACGGTCTTCGTCTTCTCCGACCTCGTCGACGGCAACATGGCCCGGCAGGCCGGTATCTCCAGCCGCTGGGGCGCGTTCCTGGACTCGACCCTGGACCGGGTCGCCGACGGAGCGATCTTCGGCGGCTTCGCCCTCTGGTACGCGGGCAACGGCGACGACAACGTGCTCTGCGCCGTCGCGATCTTCTGCCTGGCCAGCGGCCAGGTGGTCTCGTACACCAAGGCGCGCGGCGAGTCGATCGGGCTGCCGGTCGCGGTCAACGGTCTCGTGGAGCGCGCCGAGCGCCTGGTGATCTCGCTGGTCGCGGCCGGATTGGCGGGCCTGCACAAGTTCGGTGTCCCGGGGATCCAGGTCCTGCTGCCGATCGCGCTGTGGATCGTCGCCGTGGGCAGCCTGATCACGCTGGTGCAGCGGGTGGTGACCGTGCGCCGCGAGTCCGCGGAGGCCGACGCGGCCGAGGCCGCCGGCCGGAGGAGTGGGACCGCGCAGTGAGCGACGACCCCGGGGAGACGCGGACCGGCCTGCGGGACCGGCTGACCGACGGGCTGTACGGGCTCGGCTGGACGGCCGTCAAGAAGCTCCCCGAACCGGTCGCCCGGACGCTCTTTCGCACCATCGCCGACCAGGCGTGGAAACGGCGGGGCAAGAGCGTGCTGCGGCTGGAGTCGAATCTGGCACGGGTCGTGCCCGGGGCGTCACCGGCCCGGCTGGCCGAGCTCTCCAGGGCCGGCATGCGCTCGTACATGCGCTACTGGATGGAGTCGTTCCGGCTGCCCACCTGGAGCCCCGAGCGGATCAAGGCATCCATAGAGGTGGCCGACGCGCACCGGCTGACCGACGGCCTCGACACCGGCCGCGGCGTCATCCTCGCCCTGCCGCACCTGGCCAACTGGGACCTGGCGGGAGCCTGGGTCACCACCGACCTGGAGGTGCCCTTCACCACGGTCGCGGAGCGGCTCAGGCCCGAGACGCTGTACGACCGGTTCGTGGCCTACCGCGAGGGGCTCGGGATGGAGGTCCTGCCGCACAGCGGCGGCGCCGCCTTCGGCACCCTGGCGCGCCGGCTGCGCGCCGGCGGGCTGATCTGTCTGGTCGCCGACCGCGACCTGTCCGCCTCGGGCGTCGAGGTCGAGTTCTTCGGCGCCACCGCGCGGATGCCCGCCGGGCCCGCGCTGCTGGCCCAGCAGACCGGTGCGCTGCTGCTGCCCGTGACGCTCGGCTACGACGACACGACCGTGATGAAGGCGCGCATCCACCCGCCGGTGGAGACACCCGAGTCAGGCAGCCGCACCGAGAAGACGTCCTCGATGACACAGGCGCTGGCCGATGCCTTCGCCGTCGGAATCGCCGAGCATCCGGAGGACTGGCACATGCTGCAACGGCTCTGGCTCGCCGATCTGGAGCCCCGGAAGGACACGACGTGAAGATCGGCATCGTCTGCCCCTACTCCTGGGACGTGCCGGGCGGCGTGCAGTTCCACATCCGCGACCTGGCCGAGCACCTGATCCGGCTGGGGCACCAGGTGTCGGTGCTGGCACCCGCCGACGACGAGACACCGCTGCCGCCGTACGTGGTGTCGGCGGGCCGCGCCGTGCCCGTCCCGTACAACGGCTCCGTCGCCCGGCTGAACTTCGGCTTCCTCTCGGCCGCCCGGGTGCGCCGCTGGCTGCACGACGGCACCTTCGACGTGATCCACATCCACGAGCCGACCTCGCCCTCGCTGGGGCTGCTCGCCTGCTGGGCCGCGCAGGGGCCGATCGTCGCGACCTTCCACACCTCCAACCCGCGCTCCCGGGCCATGATCGCGGCGTACCCGATCCTGCAGCCGGCGCTGGAGAAGATCAGCGCGCGGATCGCGGTGAGCGAGTACGCGCGCCGCACCCTGGTCGAGCACCTCGGCGGCGACGCGGTCGTCATCCCGAACGGGGTGGACGTCGGCTTCTTCGACAAGGCCGAGCCCAGGCCCGAATGGCAGGGAGGGACGATCGGCTTCATCGGGCGCATCGACGAACCCCGCAAGGGCCTGCCGGTCCTGATGAGGGCGCTGCCCGCGATCCTCGCCGCCCGCCCGGACACCAGGCTGCTGGTCGCCGGCCGGGGCGACGAGGAGGAGGCCGTCGCCTCGCTGCCCGAGGCGATGCGCGAGCGGGTCGAATTCCTCGGCATGGTGAGCGACGAGGACAAGGCGCGGCTGCTGCGCAGCGTCGATGTGTACGTCGCGCCCAACACGGGCGGCGAGAGCTTCGGGATCATCCTGGTCGAGGCGATGTCGGCCGGCGCCCCGGTCCTCGCCAGCGATCTGGACGCGTTCGCCCAGGTGCTGGACCTCGGCGCGGCGGGCGAACTCTTCGCCAACGAGGACGCGGACGCGCTGGCCGAGGCCGCGATCCGGCTGCTCGGCGACCCGGAGCGGCGCGCGGAGCTGCGTGAGCGGGGCGCCGCGCATGTGCGGCGCTTCGACTGGTCGACGGTCGGGGCGGACATCCTCGCGGTGTACGAGACGGTGACGGACGGCGCGGCCTCGGTGGCGGCCGACGAACGCACCGGCCTGCGCGCGCGGTTCGGCCTGGCGCGGGAGTAGCGGTCCGGGCCCGCACCCGGGCCGCCACGCCGTCGGCGCCCCGACGGTAGCCTTGCCGCCCGTGATCGAAACCCTCATCTGGATCGCCGTCGCGGTCGTCGCGATCGGCATGTACCTCAGCTGGACCGCCGGGCGGCTGGACCGTCTGCACACCCGCATCGACGCCGCTCGGGCCGCCCTCGACGCACAGCTGCTGCGCCGTGCGTCGGTCACCCAGGAACTGGCCACCTCCGGTGTCCTCGACCCGGCCGCGTCCATCGTCCTGTACGAGGCGGCGCACGCCGCCCGCCAGGCCGAGGAGGAGCACCGCGAGGTCGCCGAGAGCGAGCTGAGCGCCGCGCTGCGGGCGGTCTTCGGCGAGACGGCACAGGTGGAGGCGGTGAAGGAGATCCCCGGCGGTGAGGAGGCGGCCTCCGAACTCGCCGCCGCCGTGCGCCGCGTCCCGATGGCCCGGCGGTTCCACAACGACGCGGTGCGCGCGGCGCGTGCGCTGCGCCGGCACCGCAAGGTGCGGTGGTTCCGGCTGGCCGGGCACGCCCCGTTCCCGTTGGCCTTCGAGATGGACGACGAACCTCCGGTGGCCCTCGCCGACCGCCCCGTCAGCTGACCGGACGTCCGTATTCACGCGTGACGGGGGCCACATCCCGTCACGTACGCGTTCAAAACGATCCACCGGCCTCCCATTGGCCCTTGCAGTGGACTGTTCCCGGAGAGTTTGCTCGGCACTGTATCAACCAGTGCTTTTCAGCAACTTTTTCTCCGAGTGAGGTCGATCCATGTCCACGCTTCCCACCACCCCGCAGTCCGTCGACTCCCCGGCCACGGGCACCGCGCGCGTCAAGCGCGGCATGGCCGAGCAGCTCAAGGGCGGCGTGATCATGGACGTCGTCAACGCCGAGCAGGCGAAGATCGCCGAGGACGCGGGCGCCGTGGCCGTCATGGCCCTGGAGCGGGTGCCGGCCGACATCCGCAAGGACGGCGGCGTGGCCCGGATGTCGGACCCGAACATGATCGAGGAGATCATCGAGGCCGTCTCCATCCCGGTGATGGCGAAGTCCCGTATCGGCCACTTCGTCGAGGCCCAGGTCCTCCAGTCCCTCGGGGTCGACTACATCGACGAGTCCGAGGTCCTCACCCCGGCCGACGAGGTCAACCACAGCGACAAGTTCGCCTTCACCACCCCGTTCGTCTGCGGCGCCACCAACCTGGGCGAGGCCCTGCGCCGGATCGCCGAGGGTGCGGCCATGATCCGGTCGAAGGGCGAGGCCGGCACCGGCAATGTCGTCGAGGCCGTCCGCCACCTGCGCCAGATCAAGAACGAGATCGCCCGTCTGCGCGGCTACGACAACAACGAGCTGTACGCCGCCGCCAAGGAGCTCCGCGCCCCGTACGAGCTGGTCAAGGAGGTCGCTGAGCTCGGCAAGCTGCCCGTCGTGCTGTTCTCCGCGGGCGGTGTCGCCACCCCCGCCGACGCCGCGCTGATGCGCCAGCTCGGCGCCGAGGGCGTCTTCGTCGGCTCCGGGATCTTCAAGTCCGGCGACCCGGCCAAGCGCGCCGCCGCGATCGTGAAGGCCACCACCTTCTACGACGACCCGAAGATCATCGCGGACGCTTCCCGGAACCTGGGCGAGGCCATGGTCGGCATCAACTGCGACACCCTGCCCGAGGCCGAGCGCTACGCCAACCGTGGCTGGTAATCACTGATGAGCGACACCCCTGTGATCGGAGTCCTGGCCCTCCAGGGCGACGTACGGGAACACCTGATCGCCCTGGCCTCGGCTGACGCCCTGGCCAGGCCGGTCCGGCGTCCCGAGGAACTCGCCGAGGTCGACGGCCTGGTCATTCCCGGTGGCGAGTCCACCACGATGTCCAAACTGGCTTCCCTCTTCGGCATGCTGCAACCGCTGCGCGAGCGGGTCCGGAACGGAATGCCGGTCTACGGCACCTGCGCCGGAATGATTCTGCTCGCCGACAAGATCCTCGATCCGCGCTCCGGTCAGGAGACGGTCGGCGGGATCGACATGATCGTGCGCCGCAACGCCTTCGGGCGGCAGAACGAGTCCTTCGAGGCGGCCGTCGAGGTCGCCGGCATCGAGGGCGGCCCCGTGGAGGGCGTGTTCATCCGCGCTCCCTGGGTGGAGTCGGTCGGTGCGCAGGCCGAGGTGGTGGCGGAGCACGGCGGTCACATCGTCGCCGTACGTCAGGGAAACGCCCTGGCCACGTCGTTCCACCCGGAATTGACCGGAGACCACCGCGTTCACGCGCTGTTCGTGGACATGGTGCGCGCAGTCGGCTGACTCGATCCCGGTAGGATCTCTCGGGTTCGAATCGTTTTTGGTGACGCGAAGGAGAAGGCAGATGTCCGGCCACTCTAAATGGGCTACGACGAAGCACAAGAAGGCCGTGATTGACGCCAAGCGCGGCAAGCTCTTCGCGAAGCTGATCAAGAACATCGAGGTCGCGGCCCGCACCGGCGGTGTGGACCCCGAGGGGAACCCGACCCTCGTGGACGCGATCCAGAAGGCGAAGAAGAGCTCCGTACCGAACAAGAACATCGACTCCGCGGTCAAGCGCGGTGGCGGTCTCGAAGCGGGCGGCGTCGACTACCAGACGATCATGTACGAGGGTTATGGCCCGAACGGTGTCGCGGTGCTCATCGAGTGCCTCACCGACAACCGCAACCGTGCCGCCTCCGACGTGCGTGTGGCGATGACCCGCAACGGCGGCTCGATGGCCGACCCGGGTTCGGTCTCGTACCTCTTCAACCGCAAGGGCGTCGTCATCGTCCCCAAGGGGGAGCTGACCGAGGACGACGTCCTGGGTGCCGTGCTCGACGCGGGCGCCGAGGAGGTCAACGACCTCGGTGACACGTACGAGGTCGTCAGCGAGGCCACCGACATGGTCGCGGTCCGCACCGCGCTCCAGGAGGCGGGCATCGACTACGACTCCGCTGAGGCCAACTTCCTGCCCACCATGCAGGTCGAGCTGGACGAGGAGGGCGCGCGCAAGATCTTCAAGCTCATCGACGCGCTGGAGGACAGCGACGACGTGCAGAACGTCTTCGCCAACTTCGACGTCTCGGACGAGGTCATGGAGAAGGTCGACGCCTGAGCCGCGCCCAGCGCAGCCTTCACGGACGGGCCGACGGGGACACACCCCGTCGGCCCGTCGCATTGTCAGTGCGAGCCGATAGCCTGCGGGAACAGTTGACCGATCGGTACGGAGGGGGCGTCCCATGCGGGTGCTGGGCGTGGACCCGGGGCTGACCCGGTGCGGTGTCGGCGTCGTCGAAGGCGTCGCGGGCCGCCCCCTGACGATGCTCGGCGTGGGCGTCGTCCGCACCCCGCCCGACGCGGAGCTCGGCCACCGGCTGGTCGCCATCGAGCGCGGCATCGAGGAGTGGCTCGACGAGCACCGGCCCGAATTCGTCGCCGTGGAGCGGGTGTTCAGCCAGCACAACGTCCGTACGGTCATGGGCACCGCCCAGGCCAGCGCCGTCGCCATGCTCTGCGCGTCGCGCCGCGGCATACCCGTCGCCCTGCACACCCCGAGCGAGGTCAAGGCGGCCGTCACGGGCAGCGGGCGCGCCGACAAGGCGCAGGTCGGCGCCATGGTCACCCGGCTGCTGCGGCTCGACGCCCCGCCGAAGCCGGCCGACGCGGCCGACGCCCTGGCCCTCGCCATCTGCCACATCTGGCGTGCCCCCGCCGTCAACCGCCTCCAGCAGGCACACGCGGCAGCCGCCGCGGCCGGCACCCGGCGCGTTCCCCGTACCCCCGCAGTTCCCGTCCGGAAGGTTCCCCGATGATCGCCTTCGTCAGCGGCCCCGTGGCCGCACTCGCCCCGACCACGGCCGTGATCGAGGTCGGCGGCATCGGCATGGCCCTCCAGTGCACGCCGAACACCCTCGCCGGCCTCCGGATCGGCCAGGAGGCCAGGCTCGCCACCTCCCTCGTCGTCCGGGAGGACTCGCTCACTCTGTACGGCTTCGCCGACGACGACGAGCGGCAGGTCTTCGAGCTGCTCCAGACCGCCAGCGGGGTCGGGCCCCGGCTCGCCCAGGCCATGCTCGCCACCCACAGCCCCGACGCCCTGCGCACCGCGGTCGCCACCGGCGACGAGAAGGCGCTCACCGCCGTCTCCGGCATCGGCAAGAAGGGCGCGCAGAAACTCCTCCTCGAACTGAAGGACAGACTCGGCGAGCCCGTCGGCGCCCACATCGGCCGGCAGGGCATCGGCGCCGCCGTCACCTCCTCCTGGCGCGATCAGCTCCAGGCAGCCCTGATCGGCCTCGGCTACGCCACCCGCGAGGCCGACGAGGCGGTCACCGCCGTCGCGCCCCAGGCCGAGGCGGCCATCGCCGAGGGCGGGCAGGCCCCCGTGCCGCAGCTGCTGCGTGCCGCACTGCAGACCCTCAACCGCGCGCGCTGACCGGAGCGCGACACCCCGGGGAACACCCCGACGCCGGGCCGGGCACCGCACGGCTCCGAAACACCCGAGGCGGGACAGACTGAATGAACTGGGACGAGACCGGACCCGACACCGACGAGCGGCTCGACGAGCGCCTCGTCCAGGCCGACGCGGACGGCGAGGACACCGCCGTCGAGGCGGCGCTGCGCCCGAAGGACCTCGACGAATTCGTCGGCCAGGAGAAGGTGCGCGAACAGCTCGACCTGGTCCTGAAGGCGGCCCGGGCCCGCGGTGCCACCGCCGACCATGTGCTGCTCTCCGGTGCCCCCGGCCTCGGCAAGACCACCCTCTCCATGATCATCGCGGCCGAGATGGGCGCGCCGATCCGGATCACCTCCGGCCCCGCCATCCAGCACGCGGGCGATCTCGCCGCGATCCTCTCCTCCCTCCAGGAGGGTGAAGTCCTCTTCCTCGACGAGATCCACCGCATGTCGCGGCCGGCCGAGGAGATGCTCTACATGGCGATGGAGGACTTCCGGGTCGACGTCATCGTCGGCAAGGGCCCCGGCGCCACCGCCATCCCGCTGGAACTGCCGCCCTTCACCCTGGTCGGCGCCACCACCAGGGCCGGACTGCTGCCGCCGCCGCTGCGCGACCGCTTCGGCTTCACCGGCCACATGGAGTTCTACGCACCCGCCGAGCTGGAACGTGTCGTCCACCGCTCCGCCCGCCTCCTCGACGTGGAGATAGACGCGGACGGCGCCGCCGAGATCGCCGGCCGTTCCCGCGGCACCCCCCGCATCGCCAACCGGCTGCTGCGCCGCGTCCGGGACTACGCCCAGGTCAAGGCCGACGGACGGATCGACCGCCCGGTCGCCGCCGCCGCCCTCGGCGTCTACGAGGTCGACGCCCGCGGCCTCGACCGGCTCGACCGCGCGGTGCTCGGCGCCCTGCTGAAGCTTTTCGGCGGCGGGCCCGTCGGGCTGTCCACCCTCGCGGTCGCCGTGGGGGAGGAGCGCGAAACCGTCGAGGAGGTCGCGGAGCCCTTCCTGGTGCGGGAAGGACTGCTGGCCAGGACACCACGTGGCCGGGTCGCGACGCCCGCGGCCTGGACCCACCTGGGTCTCGTGCCTCCGCAGCAAGGCGGAAAGGGACAACAGGGCCTGTTCGGGGCGTGATGTGTCACAGGTTGACCGGAGCAGGAACCACACGGCGGCTCCGGGCGTTGTTCCATCGATGCGGACTCGCTTAGACTCCGCCGATGCCGCCCTTACAGGTCGGTGTACCCACCCCCGTAGATACAGGCCGCCTTCCAGCGCGGTCGTGCGAAGGAAACTCGTCCCGTGAATCCCGTGACTCTCCTCCCCTTCATCGTGCTCATCGGGGCCATGTTCCTGATGACGCGGTCCGCCAAGAAGAAGCAGGCGGCCGCCGCCCAGATGCGCAACGAGATGCAGCCCGGCACCGGCGTCCGGACGATCGGGGGCATGTACGCCACCGTCAAGGAGCTGCACGACGACACGGTTCTCCTTGAGATCGCGCCCGGCGTCCACGCCATCTACGCCAAGAACGCCATCGGCGCCGTCCTGGACGACGCGGAGTACAACCGCATCGTCCACGGCGACGACGAGAGCGGCCTCGACCTCGACGGCACGGTCGTTCCCGACGACGCCTCCTCGCTGACCGAGGCCGGCACCGACGAGGACGACGCGGACGACGCCCGGATCGACCTGGGCAAGAAGGCCGACGAGGCCGAGCCGAAGGACGCCGAGTCCGGCAAGAAGTCCGAGGGCAAGGACGACGGCGAGGCCGACGCGAAGTAAGCCACGCCCGGGGAATGCCGTGAGCCCACCGGCGTCCGGCACTCCCCGGTCCGTGCGATCTTCTGCGGGGGCGGGTCCCCACTACACTTCGTGGCCGCTCGGGCGCGTACCCGGCGCGGGGCGGTTGGACAGGGAGAAACGAGAAGGTGGCAGCACCGAAGAAGAGCCGGGGACCGGCCGGCGGTCAGGGCAGGCCGGGGCGTTCCCTGGCCCTGATCCTGATCGCCATGGTCGCGCTCACCGGCGGGATGTTCCTGGCCGATCAGCCGACCCCACGGCTCGGCATCGACCTGGCGGGCGGCACGTCCATCACGCTGGAGGCGAAGAGCGAGCCGGGGCAGGAATCGGCGATCAACAAGACCAACATGGACACGGCGGTCCAGATCATGGAACGCCGTGTCAATGGTCTTGGTGTCTCCGAGGCCGAGGTCCAGACACAGGGCGATCGCAACATCATCGTCAACATCCCCAAGGGCACGAACTCCGCCCAGGCCCGGGAGCAGGTCGGCACCACGGCCAAGCTCTACTTCCGGCCGGTGCTGACCGTCGCCCAGGGCACGCCCACCCCGACGCCCAGCGCCTCGTCGTCCGGCAAGCCCACCCCGTCCGGCAGCCCGAGCACCCCCACCGCGGACAAGGGGAAGGCCTCGTCGACCCCGAGCCCGAGCGCCACCACCCAGGGCCGCGCGGTCACCGGCGCCCTCAAGGCCGACTCCACGCCCACGCCGAAGGCGAGCACCACGCCGTCGGCGTCCGCTGCCGACGAGGCCGCCGCGGCCAAGCTGCAGAAGCAGTTCGCGGCGCTCGACTGCTCCAGCAAGGCGTCCCGCGCCGAGGCCGCACGGGGGGCCAAGCCCACCGACACGGTCGTCGCATGCAGCTCCGAGGGTGACGCGAAGTACGTCCTCGGCCCGTCCGAGGTGTCCGGCACCGAGGTCGACAACGCCAAGGCCGGCTTCGATCAGCAGCGCGGCATGTGGATCGTCAACATGGAGTTCACCAAGCAGGGCTCCAAGCAGTTCCAGACGATCACCAAGAAGCTCTCGGCCCAGCAGTCCCCGCAGAACCAGTTCGCCATCGCGCTGGACGGCGAGGTCGTCTCCGCGCCCCAGGTGAACACCACGCTCAGCGGCAGCGCCGAGATCTCCGGCAGCTTCACCCAGCAGTCCGCCGAGGACCTGGCCAACGTGCTCTCCTACGGTGCGCTCCCGCTCTCGTTCAAGGAGCAGAGCGTCACCACGGTCACCGCCGCGCTCGGTGGCGAGCAGCTCCAGGCCGGTCTGATCGCCGGTGCCATCGGTCTGGCCCTGGTGGTCATCTACCTGGTGGCCTACTACCGGGGGCTCGCGCTCATCGCGCTCCTGAGCCTCCTGGTCTCCGGCATCCTGACCTACACGATCATGTCGCTGCTCGGCCCGGCCATCGGCTTCGCGCTGAACCTCCCGGCGGTCTGCGGCGCCATCGTGGCCATCGGTATCACCGCGGACTCCTTCATCGTGTACTTCGAACGGGTCCGTGACGAGATCCGCGAGGGCCGCACGCTCCGCCCGGCCGTCGAGCGGGCCTGGCCGCGCGCCCGGCGCACCATCCTGGTCTCCGACTTCGTGTCGTTCCTCGCCGCCGCGGTGCTCTTCGTCGTCACCGTCGGCAAGGTCCAGGGCTTCGCGTTCACGCTGGGCCTCACCACCCTGCTCGACGTGGTCGTGGTGTTCCTCTTCACCAAGCCCGTCATGACGCTGATGGCCCGTACGAAGTTCTTCGCCAGCGGTCACCCGTGGTCCGGCCTGGACCCGAAGCGGCTCGGCGCCAAGCCGCCGCTGCGCCGCTCGCGCCGTGTCAACGCCCCCACTGACCCGAAGGAGGCGTGAGATGTCGCGACTCGGCAGTCTCGGCGCCCGTCTCTACCGAGGCGAGGTCGGCTACGACTTCATCGGCAAGCGCAAGATCTGGTACGGGATCTCGATCCTGATCACCATCACGGCCATCGTCGGTCTGGCGGTCAGCGGCCTGAACATGGGCATCGAGTTCAAGGGCGGCGCGGTCTTCACCACCCCGAAGACCAGCGTCACCGTGGCCAAGGCGGAGGACCTGGCCACGGAGGCCTCCGGCCACCAGGCGATCGTCCAGAAGCTCGGCAACGGCGGTCTGCGCATCCAGATCACCGAGGTCGACACCGCGAAGTCCGACGAGATCAAGAACAAGCTCTCCAAGGACCTCGACGTCCCGGCGGAGAAGATCGCCGCCGACCTGGTCGGCCCCAGCTGGGGTGAGCAGATCGCCAACAAGGCCTGGACCGGCCTCGGCATCTTCATGGTCCTCGTGGTGATCTACCTGGCCATCGCCTTCGAGTGGCGCATGGCCATCGCGGCCCTGGTCGCGCTGATCCACGACATCACCATCACCGTCGGGGTCTACGCCCTGGTCGGCTTCGAGGTCACCCCGGGCACCGTGATCGGTCTGCTGACCATCCTCGGTTACTCCCTCTACGACACGGTCGTCGTCTTCGACAGCCTCAAGGAGGGCACGCACGGGATCACGAAGCAGACCCGGTGGACGTACAGCGAGATCGCCAACCGCTCCATCAACGGCACACTGGTCCGCTCCATCAACACCACCGTGGTGGCCCTGCTGCCGGTCGCCGGTCTGCTGTTCATCGGTGGTGGCGTCCTGGGCGCCGGCATGCTGAACGACATCTCCCTGGCGCTCTTCGTCGGTCTCGCCGCCGGTGCGTACTCCTCGATCTTCATCGCCACGCCGCTCGTCGCCGACCTCAAGGAACGCGACCCGCAGATGAAGGCCCTGAAGAAGCGGATCCTCGCCAAGCGCGCGGCAGCCGCCGCCAAGGGCGAGTCCGCCGAGGACGACCCGTCGGACGACGGCTTCCCGCAGGACGCCGCTCCCGCCGCCGCGGTGGTCGGCCAGCGCCAGCAGCCCCCCAGGGGCCACGGCCGGACCCCGGGGAAGCGTCGATGACCAGCACCACCGACAGCACCCGCGAGCTTCTGCTCAGCCGGATCCGCGACGTGCCGGACTACCCGAAGCCGGGTGTGCTGTTCAAGGACATCACCCCGCTGCTCGCGGACCCGACGGCGTTCGCGGCCCTCACCGACACCCTCGCGGAGCTGTGCGTACGGCACGGCGCCACGAAGGTCGTCGGCCTGGAGGCGCGCGGCTTCATCCTGGCCGCCCCGGTCGCGGTACGGGCCGGGCTCGGCTTCGTACCCGTCCGCAAGGCGGGCAAGCTGCCCGGAGCCACGCTCAGCCAGGCGTACGAGCTGGAGTACGGCACCGCCGAGATCGAGATCCACGCGGAGGACCTGTCCGCCGACGACCGGATCATGGTCATCGACGACATCCTCGCCACCGGCGGCACCGCCGAGGCATCGCTGGAGCTGATCCGGCGGGCCGGTGCCGAGGTCGCGGGCGTCGCGGTCCTCATGGAGCTCGGTTTCCTGCCCGGACGGGCCCGGCTGGAGCAGGGCCTTCGCGGCGCGCCGCTGGAGGTTCTGATCACGGTCTGAGCAGCACCGGCCGTACGCGGCAGCGGATCGTGCGAACAGGACGGGCACCCGGGAACAACCGGGTGCCCGTCCCGCGTTCTCAGGAGTCTCATCGGTCCCCGGGGGAGGACGGGCCGCAGGGTCGATACGATGGCCTCTCCGGGTATCCGGATCCGCACGAGGAGCGCTCTTGCCAGACGAGGCCCAGCCAGTCGCCGCCCCGCAGCCCGACAAGCACGCGGCGGCCCCAGCCACGCCCGGGAAGAAGCAGCCCGCGGACAAGCCGAAGCCCCCGGCCCCCGAGCCCGTCAACGGCCCGGAGCGGGCGGGCGACCCGGCGGCCGGGGGAGCGCCCGCTTCCCCCGCACAGCCGGCCGAACCCGCCTCCCCGGCAGCGTCCGCCCCGAAGCCTCCCGCGAAGCCCGCGGCCAGGCCGGTGTCGCCCAGCGCCCCCACGTCCCGGTCCGGCGGCTCGTCCAACCGGGTGAGGGCCAGACTGGCCCGCCTCGGCGTGCAGCGCTCCAGCCCGTACAACCCGGTGCTCGAACCGTTGCTCCGTATCGTCCGCGGCAACGACCCCAAGATCGAGACCGCCACGCTGCGCCAGATCGAGCGCGCCTACCAGGTCGCCGAGCGCTGGCACCGCGGCCAGAAGCGCAAGAGCGGCGACCCGTACATCACGCACCCCCTTGCCGTCACGACCATCCTCGCCGAGCTGGGCATGGACCCGGCGACGCTGATGGCCGGCCTGCTGCACGACACGGTCGAGGACACCGAGTACGGCCTGGACACGCTGCGGCGCGACTTCGGCGACCAGGTCGCCCTGCTCGTCGACGGCGTCACCAAGCTGGACAAGGTCAAGTTCGGCGAGGCCGCCCAGGCCGAGACCGTACGCAAGATGGTCGTCGCCATGGCCAAGGACCCCCGCGTCCTCGTCATCAAGCTCGCGGACCGGCTGCACAACATGCGCACCATGCGCTACCTCAAGCGGGAGAAGCAGGAGAAGAAGGCCCGCGAGACGCTTGAGATCTACGCCCCGCTGGCGCACCGCCTGGGCATGAACACCATCAAGTGGGAGCTGGAGGACCTCGCCTTCGCGATCCTCTACCCCAAGATGTACGACGAGATCGTCCGTCTCGTCGCCGAGCGGGCCCCCAAGCGCGACGAGTACCTCGCCATAGTGACCGACGAGGTCCAGGCCGACCTGCGCGCCGCACGGATCAAGGCCACCGTCACGGGACGGCCGAAGCACTACTACAGCGTCTACCAGAAGATGATCGTGCGGGGCCGGGACTTCGCCGAGATCTACGACCTGGTGGGCATCAGGGTGCTCGTCGACACCGTCCGGGACTGCTACGCGGCGCTCGGCACCGTCCACGCGCGATGGAACCCGGTCCCCGGCCGGTTCAAGGACTACATCGCGATGCCCAAGTTCAACATGTACCAGTCGCTGCACACCACGGTGATCGGTCCCAGCGGCAAGCCCGTCGAGCTGCAGATCCGTACCTTCGACATGCACCGCCGCGCCGAGTACGGCATCGCCGCGCACTGGAAGTACAAGCAGGAGGCCGTCGCCGGCGCCTCCAAGGTCCGCACCGACGTCCCCAAGAACACGGGCGGCGGCCGGAGCCAGGACACCGTCAACGACATGGCGTGGCTGCGCCAGCTCCTGGACTGGCAGAAGGAGACCGAGGACCCCAGCGAGTTCCTGGAGTCCCTGCGCTTCGACCTCTCCCGCAACGAGGTCTTCGTCTTCACGCCCAAGGGCGACGTCATAGCGCTGCCCGCGGGTGCGACCCCGGTCGACTTCGCGTACGCGGTGCACACGGAGGTCGGCCACCGGACCATAGGAGCACGGGTCAACGGGCGGCTCGTACCGCTCGAATCGACGCTCGACAACGGCGATCTGGTGGAGGTCTTCACCTCCAAGGCGGCCGGTGCCGGACCCTCCCGGGACTGGCTGGGCTTCGTCAAGTCCCCCCGCGCCCGCAACAAGATCCGTGCCTGGTTCTCCAAGGAGCGCCGCGACGAGGCGATCGAGCAGGGCAAGGACGCCATCGCGCGCGCCATGCGCAAGCAGAACCTGCCGATCCAGCGCATCCTGACCGGCGACTCCCTGGTCACCCTCGCCCACGAGATGCGCTACCCCGACATCTCGTCCCTCTACGCGGCGATCGGCGAGGGGCATGTCGCGGCCGCCGGAGTCGTGCAGAAACTGGTCCAGGCGCTCGGCGGCGAGGACGAGGCCAACGAGGACATCGCGGAGAGTTCACCGCCCTCGCGCAGCCGCAACAAGCGCCGCTCCAACGCCGATCCGGGCGTGGTCGTCAAGGGCGTCGAGGACGTCTGGGTCAAACTGGCCCGCTGCTGCACACCCGTCCCCGGCGACCCGATCATCGGCTTCGTCACCCGGGGCAGCGGTGTCTCCGTGCACCGCGCCGACTGCGTCAACGTCGACTCGCTGTCGCAGCAGCCGGAGCGGATCCTGGACGTCGAATGGGCGCCGACCCAGTCCTCGGTCTTCCTGGTCGCCATCCAGGTCGAGGCCCTCGACCGGTCCCGGCTGCTCTCGGACGTCACCCGTGTCCTGTCCGACCAGCACGTCAACATCCTGTCGGCGGCCGTCCAGACCTCCCGGGACCGGGTGGCCACCTCACGCTTCACCTTCGAGATGGGCGACCCGAAGCACCTCGGCCACGTACTCAAGGCGGTACGGGGCGTGGAGGGCGTCTACGACGTCTACCGGGTGACCTCGGCCCGCAGGCCGTAGAACGGCCCGGCACCCGCAGGCGGCGAGGCTCCGGCCCCGCCGCCTGCGGACGGCACCCGGCTACGCGTCGACCTCGTACTGGCCGTGCTCCAGGAAGTACCGCATCTCCTCCGGCGTACCGTCGATCGCCTTGCCGACCGCCGCACGCATCGCTTCGCTGATGTCCGGACGGGCCAGGATGCGGACGAGGGCGACGCGGTCGTCCTCGGCCTGGGCTAGGCGGTAGCCGGTTTCGAGCCACTGCCGGATTTCCTGCGCGGTGCCGCTGTCGAGGAGTTGGTTGACCTCTTTGATGACTCGCTTGCCCGAGGCGGGATTGCCGAGGATGCGGGCGAGGGCGACGCGGTCGTCCTCGGCCTGGGCCAGGGGGTAGCCGGTTTCGAGCCACTGCCGGATTTCCTGCGCGGTGCCGCTGTCGAGGAGTTGGTTGACCTCTTTGATGACTCGCTTGCCCGAGGCGGGAT
>NZ_JBSFBQ010000008.1:171707-237391 GCF_053593015.1 Streptomyces sp. NPDC002403
TTGCCGAGGATACGGGCGAGGGCGACGCGGTCGTCCTCGGCCTGGGCCAGGGGATAGCCGGTCTCCAGGAAGTACCGCATGGCTTCCGTGGTGCCGTTGTCCAGGGCTTCGTTGGCCTCCCGGATGACCCCCTTGCCGCTGTCCTCGTCCGCCAGGATGCGCAGGATGGCCATCCTGAGCTCGTCGTCGGACATCTCACCGACCGGTGTGCCGGAGCCGTCGGCCGCCGGTGCCGCGGACACGGTGGTGGACGGGGAAGCATTCCCGGCGGCGAAGGCCGGACCGGTCAGCAGAAGCGCCGGGGCCAGAGCGGTGGCCGCGACGGTCAGGGCGGCGCGGGTCAGTCTCATCTGTGGACCTGCCTCAAGGACGTAGTGATCTCGGCGGATCCGGCAGCCGCACGGAGCGTGCCGGGTGCGGGAATCATCTCGTCCGTCCCGGTCGCGGATCACTGTCCGGTTCCGGCAGTTGTCACGACTCTTCGCTGCCGACTGCGTACAGCAGGTCGCGGCCGCGGCCATGCGGTGCGGCACTCGCACCGTGACGACCCCATGGCGACACCCGTGGGCGCTCCATGGGGCCGGGCACGCGGGAGGGGCTTCCCCGCGCGAACGCGGAGAAGCCCCTCGGGCGGAGTCAGGAGGCGTCAGCCGCCGAACTCCTCAAGACCCTTCAGAGCCTGGTCCAGCAGTGCCTGCCGGCCCTCGAGCTCCTTGGCCAGCTTGTCGGCACGGGCGTTGTTGCCCGAGGCGCGGGCCGTGTCGATCTGCGTGCGCAGCTTGTCCACGGCCGCCTGGAGCTGACCGGTCAGACCCGCGGCGCGTGCCCGCGCCTCGGGGTTGGTCCGGCGCCACTCCGACTCCTCGGCCTCCTGGAGCGCCCGCTCCACCGCGTGCATCCGCCCCTCGACCTTCGGGCGGGCGTCACGCGGTACGTGGCCGATGGCCTCCCAGCGCTCGTTGATGGCCCGGAACGCGGCCCTGGCCGCCTTCAGGTCCTTCACCGGCACCAGTCGCTCGGCCTCGACGGCGAGCTCCTCCTTGAGCTTGAGGTTCTCGCCCTGCTCCGCGTCCCGCTCGGCGAAGACCTCGCTGCGGGCGGCGAAGAAGACGTCCTGGGCGCCGCGGAAGCGGTTCCACAGATCGTCCTCGGCCTCGCGCTGGGCGCGGCCCGCCGCCTTCCACTCCGTCATCAGGTCGCGGTAGCGGGCGGCCGTGGTCCCCCAGTCCGTGGAACCGGAGAGCGACTCCGCCTCGACGACCAGCTTCTCCTTGGCCTTGCGGGCCTCCTCGCGCTGGGCGTCCAGCGATGCGAAGTGGGCCTTGCGGCGCTTGGAGAACGCCGAGCGGGCGTGCGAGAAGCGGTGCCACAACTCGTCGTCGGACTTGCGGTCGAGCCGCGGCAGGCCCTTCCACGTGTCGACGAGCGCACGGAGCCGCTCGCCCGCGGAGCGCCACTGCTCGCTCTGCGCCAGCTCCTCGGCCTCGGCGACCAGGGCCTCCTTGGCGTGCTTCGCCTCGTCGGTCTGCTTCGCCTTCTGGGCCTTGCGCTCCTCGCGCCGCGAGTCGACCGTCGCGACGAGCGCGTCGAGCCGCTTGCGCAGCGCGTCGAGGTCACCGACGGCGTGATGCTCGTCCACCTGCAGACGCAGATGCTCGATGGCGGTCGTCGCGTCCTTCGCCGACAGGTCGGTGGTCTTCACCCGCCGTTCGAGGAGGCCGATCTCGACCACAATGCCCTCGTACTTGCGCTCGAAGTAGGCCAGAGCCTCCTCGGGGGAACCCGCCTGCCACGATCCGACGACCTGCTCGCCGTCGGCTGTCCGCACGTACACGGTGCCGGTCTCATCGACACGGCCCCACGGGTCGCTGCTCACAGCGCCTCCTCCACCTGATGCCCGCGAGAGGGTTCGCCCCCCTGGCATCGTCCACAGTTTCCTGGGGCGGGCAGCGCCCGCCCTGCACAACGCCAATCTAGGCGACCGGCCGCCCGGCTGTCCGCACTCGGCGCCGCCGAAAAAAATCCGGCCCGCGCCCGTCGTCACCGCTCGGCCCGGTCCGGCCGCCCTGAGCCGGTCACGACTTGTCGACGGCGGCCTTCGAGATGTTCACGGCCTTCTTCGGCGCACCGTCGGGGGCGCCGCCCTCCGCGCCCGCCGCACCGATGTCCTTGACGGCCTTCAGCGAGGCGTCGTCCATCGTGCCGAACGGGGTGTAGGTGGGCGGCAGCTTGCTGTCCTTGTACACCAGGAAGAACTGGCTGCCACCGGTGTGCGCCTGGCCGGTGTTCGCCATCGCCACCGTACCCGCCGGGTAGGTGACCGTGCCGTCCTTGCCGGCCTTGCCCAGCGCGGTCAGGTTCTCGTCCGGGATCGTGTAGCCGGGGCCGCCGGTGCCGTCGCCCTTGGGGTCGCCGCACTGCAGGACGTAGATGTTCTGCGTGGTCAGCCGGTGACACTTGGTGCCGTCGAAGAAGCCCTTGTCGGCCAGCGACTTGAAGGAGTTCGTGGTGTGCGGGGTCTTCGCCGCGTCCATCGTGAACGCGATGTCGCCCTGGCTCGTCTTGAGCGACATCGCGTACTCGGCCTTCTTGTCGATCTTCATCGCGGGCTCGGGCGCCTCGCTCTCCTTCGGCGACGCGCTGTCCGAAGGGCTCGCACTCGCGGCGGCGTCCGCCTTGTCCTTCTTGCCGTCGTCGTCGAGTGCGAGATACGAGCCCACACCGATGACCGCCACCACGGCCACCGCGGACGCGATGACGACCGTCAGCCGCCTCGTCCTGCGGCGGGCCTCCTCCCGGCGCTGCTGCTGCCGCTCGAACTTCTCCCTGGCGAGCTGCCGCCGCCGCTGATCGCTGCTGACCACCGGGTGATCTCCTTGTAGGTCGTGTGATGGGGCCTTGGCTGCCCCGTACCGTATATGGGTTAGCTGTGGAATGAGGAGCGCCGGTAGGCTCTGAACTGCCGCGACCTCCTCAGTCGCGATCCGCCGTCGGACGACCAATAAGGACGATCGTGCTCATTGCCGGGTTCCCCGCAGGGGCCTGGGGGACCAACTGTTATCTGGTCGCCCCGGCCGCAGGCGAGGAGTGCGTGATCATCGACCCGGGCCACCAGGCCGCGGCCGGAGTCGAGGAAGCGCTGAAGAAGCATCGGCTGAAGCCCGTCGCCGTCGTACTGACCCACGGCCACATCGACCATGTCGCCTCGGTCGTCCCGGTGTGCGGCGCGCACGACGTCCCCGCCTGGATCCACCCGGAGGACCGGTACATGATGAGCGACCCGGAGAAGGCCCTCGGCCGCTCCATCGGGATGCCGCTCATGGGCGAGCTGACGATCGGGGAGCCGGACGACGTCAAGGAGCTGAGCGACGGCGCCCGGCTGAAGCTGGCAGGTCTGGAGTTCGGTGTCGCGCATGCGCCCGGCCATACCAAGGGGTCGGTGACGTTCAGGATGCCCGAGGCCGCGGATGTTCCGCAGATCCTCTTCTCGGGCGACCTGCTCTTCGCCGGCTCCGTCGGACGCACCGACCTGCCGGGCGGCGACCACGCCGAGCTGCTCGAGTCGCTGGCCCGTGTGTGCCTGCCGCTCGACGACTCGACCGTGGTGCTGTCCGGCCACGGCCCCCAGACGACCATCGGCCGCGAGCGCGCCTCGAATCCGTATCTGCACGGCATGGACGCGCCCCGACGAGGAATGTGACGAGAGACATCCCGTGAGCACTTTCAAGGCCCCCAAGGGCACGTACGACCTGACCCCGCCCGACTCCGCCAAGTACCTCGCGGTGCGCGAGGCCATCGCCGCACCCCTGAAGAACTCCGGCTACGGCTACATCGAGACCCCCGGCTTCGAGGACGTCGCGCTCTTCTCGCGCGGTGTCGGTGAGTCCACCGACATCGTGACCAAGGAGATGTACACCCTCACCACCAAGGGCGGCTCCCAGCTGGCGCTGCGCCCCGAGGGCACGGCCTCCGTGCTCCGCGCCGCACTGGAGGCCAACCTCCACAAGCTCGGCAACCTGCCGGTGAAGCTCTGGTACTCCGGCTCGTACTACCGCTACGAGCGCCCGCAGAAGGGCCGTTACCGGCACTTCTCGCAGGTCGGTGCCGAGGCGATCGGTGCCGAGGACCCGGCGCTGGACGCCGAGCTGATCATCCTGGCCGACCAGGCGTACCGCGCGCTGGGCCTGCGGAACTTCCGCATCCTGCTCAACTCGCTGGGCGACAAGGAGTGCCGCCCCGTCTACCGGGACGCGCTCCAGGGCTTCCTGCGCGAGCTCGACCTGGACGAGGAGACCCGCCGCCGCATCGAGATCAACCCGCTCCGGGTCCTCGACGACAAGCGGCCCGAGGTGCAGAAGCAGCTGACCGGTGCCCCGGTGCTGCGCGACTACCTCTGCGACGCCTGCAAGGCGTACCACGAGGAGGTGCGCGACCTGCTCTCGGCGGCGGGCGTGGTGTACGAGGACGACGAGAAGCTCGTGCGCGGCCTCGACTACTACACCCGCACCACCTTCGAGTTCGTCCACGACGGGCTCGGCTCGCAGTCCGCGGTGGGCGGCGGCGGCCGCTACGACGGTCTGTCCGAGATGATCGGCGGACCGGCGCTCCCGTCGGTCGGCTGGGCGCTCGGTGTGGACCGTACGGTGCTCGCGCTGGAGGCGGAGGGGATCGAGCTCGAACTGCCCGCCGCCACCAGTGTCTTCGCGGTGCCGCTGGGCGAGGAGGCCCGCCGGGTGCTCTTCGGCGTCGTCACGCAGCTGCGCCGCGAGGGCGTGGCGGCGGACTTCGCGTACGGGAACCGCGGCCTCAAGGGCGCGATGAAGAGCGCGAACCGGTCGGGAGCCCGCTTCACGGTCGTCGCGGGCGAGCGGGACCTGGCCGAGGGCGTCGTCCAGCTCAAGGACATGGAGTCCGGCGAGCAGACGCCCGTGCCCCTGGCCGACGTGGCCGGGACGATTCGCGAGCGTCTGGTTCAGGCCTAGGACCGTTCGGTCCGTGGTGGCCGGCGGGCGGATTCCCGTTCGCCGGCCACCTGGACAGCCGTCGCGTCAACTCGGCGGCTGCTGATTCATCCGGCCGGACGATGTCGGCCGGGAATGTCGACGGCGGTCGGCGCGGACCGGCTCGACGCCGACCATCGGCACGGTCCCCCTCGTCATGGCTGGCGCGGTGGTGCTCCACGCCCCGACCGGCGCCTGGACACTGACGCCTTCACCCTGCCGGATCCCAGGTCCGGACCGCCGGCGGCGGTCGGTCGGCCCCGGTACTTCCCCGGGCCCCGTACCTCCGCCGCGCGTCCGGCCGTCGCACAGGGTCTCTTCCGGACACCTCAGATCCGTGCCTGCCGTGCGCGGACCTCGGTACACCTTTATGTCCATCGAACAGAGGACCGGTGCCCCGGTGCGGCACAATGACCGTGCCCAGCAGGCCACTCACTGATGGAACGGCGATATGACGACTGCAGCGGTTGACCATCCCTCCTCCGCACAGGACGAGGACGGCGGCAAGAAGACCATCGGCGGCAGCCGGGCGTTCGCACTGCTGCTGGTGATCACCGGCGCCGCCGGACTCCTCGCCGCCTGGGTCATCACGATCGACAAGTTCAAGCTGCTGGAGGACCCCAACTTCACACCGGGGTGCAGCCTCAACCCCGTTGTCGCGTGCGGCAACATCATGAAGAGCGAGCAGGCGGCCGCCTTCGGCTTCCCGAACCCGATGCTCGGCATGGCCACCTACCCCGTGATCATCGGGATCGGGCTGGCACTGCTCGCGGGCGCCCGCTTCCGCAGCTGGTACTGGCTCGGCATGAACGCGGGCACACTGTTCGGCGTCGGCTTCTGCACCTGGCTCCAGTACCAGTCGCTCTACAACATCAACTCGCTCTGCCTCTGGTGCTGCCTGGCCTGGGTCGCCACGATCTTCATGTTCTGCTACATCACCAAGCACAACATCGAGCACCGGATCATTCCCGCGCCGAAGTGGCTGCGCAACGGGCTGACGGAGTTCCACTGGGTGCCGCCCGTCCTGTGGGTCGGCATCATCGGCATGCTGATCCTGACCCGCTGGTGGGACTTCTGGACCAGCTGACCGGATCGCCCGTCCCTCCGGGGCCACCGGGCCCGGAGGGATGTCAGTGCGGTGACATAGGCTTCAAAACGTGGAGCCCGACCTCTTTACCGCAGCCGCCGAAGACCGCCAGGAGAAGGACCCGTCCAGCAGCCCACTGGCTGTCCGGATGCGCCCGCGCACCCTCGACGAGGTCGTCGGCCAGCAGCATCTGCTCAAGCCGGGCTCGCCGCTGCGCCGCCTCGTCGGCGAGGGGAACGGCGGGCCGGCGGGCCCGTCCTCGGTCATCCTCTGGGGCCCGCCCGGCATCGGGAAGACGACCCTGGCGTACGTGGTCAGCAAGGCCACCAACAAGCGCTTCGTCGAGCTCTCCGCCATCACCGCCGGCGTCAAGGAGGTCCGCGCCGTCATCGAGGGCGCCCGCCGCGCCACCGGTGGCTACGGCAAGGAGACCGTCCTCTTCCTCGACGAGATCCACCGCTTCTCCAAGGCGCAGCAGGACTCCCTGCTCCCGGCAGTGGAGAACCGCTGGGTGACGCTGATCGCGGCGACCACCGAGAATCCGTATTTCTCGATCATCTCGCCCCTGCTCTCGCGCTCGCTGCTGCTCACCCTGGAATCGCTCACCGACGACGATCTGCGCGGACTGCTCGGGCGCGCCCTGGCCGACGAGCGCGGGCTCGGCGGCGCGGTGACGCTGCCGGAGGAGGCCGAGGCGCATCTGCTGCGGATCGCGGGCGGCGACGCCCGCCGGGCGCTGACGGCGCTGGAGGCCGCGGCGGGTGCCGCGCTGTCCAAGCAGGAGAAGGAGATCAGCCTCCTGACCCTGGAGGAGACCGTCGACCGCGCGGCCGTCACGTACGACCGGGACGGCGACCAGCACTACGACGTGGCGAGCGCGCTCATCAAGTCCATCCGCGGCTCCGACGTGGATGCCGCACTGCACTATCTGGCCCGGATGATCGAGGCGGGGGAGGACCCCCGGTTCATCGCCCGGCGGCTGATGATCTCGGCCAGCGAGGACATCGGGCTCGCCGACCCCACGGCACTGCCCACCGCCGTCGCGGCCGCCCAGGCGGTCGCCATGATCGGTTTTCCCGAGGCGGCGCTGACCCTGAGCCACGCCACCATCGCGCTGGCCCTCGCCCCCAAGTCCAACGCGGCGACGCTCGCGATCTTCGCCGCCCAGGAGGACGTGCGGAAGGGGCTCGCGGGCCCGGTCCCGGCCCATCTGCGCGACGGCCACTACAAGGGCGCGGCCAAGCTGGGCCACGCCCAGGGCTATGTGTATCCGCACGACGTCCCCGGCGGGATCGCCGCCCAGCAGTACGCACCGGACGCGGTCCGCGACAAGCACTACTACCGGCCCACCCGCTACGGCGCGGAGGCGCGCTACGCCGATGTGGTGGAGCGGGTCCGCGAGCGGCTCGGCCACACGGCCGGCGACGGCGGCTCCGGACCGTCCGAGGGCTGAGGGCGGGCGGCGGCCGCCTCTGCGTTCAGAGCTCCGCCGCCTCGAAGAGCGCGTACATGGCCTGGCGTAGTTCGACCACGTCCCGCACCGGAGCGGGGAACTCGAAGCGCGCGTCGTAGCACCGCCCCCCGGCCTCGCACAGCCGCAGCCGCAGCCCGTACCGGTCCAGTGCGAGCGGCACCACGGACGGCAGATGGGCCGGGCAGCGACCGGCCGCCCGCTCGCCCAGCAGCCCGCACAGCGAAGCCAGCTGCTCGCCGTGGCCCGCGTGCAGATGCTGCAGCAGCTCCGTCTCGTACCCGGCCAGCGGATCGGGTTCCGCGTCCCGCAATTCCTCCGGCCCGACCTCCTGCGCGCCCCACAGATCGTCGACGTACGCCTCGCCCGTCTCCAGCCGGAGCATCATCCGGCCGGGCCCGGACATGCCGGGTACGGTGGTGAGCCGGCCCGAGACCCACGCGCGACCGCGGATCCGGTGCGGGACGGAGACCGGGGCGACGTCCGTGATCTCCAGCACGGCGCTCGGCCCGTCGTCCTCGGCGTGCGCTGCGGCCCGTACGACCGGGGAGTCGGCGGGGAGTTCCAGGAACAGATCCCCGTCCGGACCCACGCTTCTGGACACCGGCATCAGCCGGTCCGAGTCGGCCACGTCCAGCCCGGGGACGAGCAGCACCGACGAGCAGGTACTCTGTACGAGAGTTCGTGTGCGCTCGGCTGCTGACGGCATCCGAGTGTTTTCAAGCCCGCTGGGACGCGGCTGACCACGATCTGATCGGTCCTCCGTCGTATCGGCACCCCGAGGGGTGTCGACGCTGTCAGTGCTGTCCGTGATGTGACTGGTGTTCCCCGGGCGAGACATGCGATCTCCTCAAGTAAGGTGAGCCTAACCTAACCTACAACGGAGGTCTGGAGAACGTGCCTAACCAGTCGCGTCCCAAGGTCAAGAAGAGCCGCGCGCTCGGCATCGCACTGACGCCGAAGGCCGTCAAGTACTTCGAGGCCCGCCCCTACCCGCCGGGCGAGCACGGCCGGGGTCGCAAGCAGAACTCGGACTACAAGGTCCGTCTGCTGGAGAAGCAGCGTCTGCGTGCCCAGTACGACATCAGCGAGCGCCAGATGGCGCGCGCGTACGACCGCGCCAAGAAGGCCGAGGGCAAGACGGGCGAGGCGCTGGTCGTCGAGCTCGAGCGCCGTCTCGACGCGCTGGTCCTGCGTTCGGGCATCGCCCGCACCATCTACCAGGCCCGTCAGATGGTCGTGCACGGTCACATCGAGGTCAACGGTGGCAAGGTCGACAAGCCGTCGTTCCGCGTCCGTCCCGACGACATCGTGATGGTCCGCGAGCGCAGCCGCGACAAGCACCCCTTCCAGGTGGCCCGCGAGGGTGGCTACGCCCCCGACGGCGAGACCCCGCGCTACCTGCAGGTGAACCTGAAGGCCCTGGCCTTCCGCCTTGACCGGGACCCGAACCGCAAGGAAATCCCCGTCATCTGCGACGAGCAGCTCGTCGTCGAGTACTACGCCCGCTGATCCAGGCGTAGCCGCTCTCACCAGCGCTCAGGCCCGCCCCTCCCGGATGTACGGGAGGCGGCGGGCCTCCGCGTTCTCCCGGGGGCCCGGCGGTGTTCCCGGCCGTCGCTCCGGAGTCTCCCGGCGGTCCGCCGGGCCGCTCGCCAGGGCCCTGGCCACCACCGCGTCCGGATCCAGCAGGCCGCCCGTGCGCAGCCCCGACTCGTAGCGGGCGTCGCCCAGCTCCTTGCGGGCCAGCTCCTCGCAGTGGGCCCGGGGCTGCCCGTAGTGCGCCGATCCGAACAGCGGCAGCCCCACCGACGGCCAGATCCGGTCGGCGGCCCCCTGGAGCACGGCAGCCTCCGCCGCATCGCCCTCGACGGCCGTGACCAGCGCCAGCAGCTCCAGCGCGAGCACCGACCCGAGCAGATCGTGGAAGGTGTGGCTGATCGCCAGCGACTGGCAGAGCAGTTCCCGGGCCCGGTCCGGACGGCCGCTCTGCAACGCCGCGAAGGCCAGCACGTACAGTGCGTACGACAGCGCCCACCGCTCCCCGCGGTCCTCGCAGATCTCCCTGACCTCTTCGCAGATGGCGGCCGCCCCGTCCAGGTCCCCGTGGAATCCGACCGCCATCGCGAGCTCGATCTGGGCCATCAGCACATTGCTGTTCAGCTCGCCGAGCTCCCGGTAGCGGCGCAGCGCGTCGCCCAGGAGCTCCTGCGCCCGCGCCATGTCGTCGGTGACCAGCGCCAGACATCCCATCCGGTGCACCGCGTACGCGAGCGCAGTGGAGTCGTCGGCCCGCTCCGCCTCGTCCTGGCACTCCTGCAGCGCGGAGACCGCACCGACCGGGTCGCCCTGGAGCACGGCCACGTACCCCAGCACCCACAGCGCCTTCAGCCGCGAGGAGTCGTACGGGGTCTCCTCCTCCAGTACGTGTTCCAGCCAGTGCCGGCCCTCCGAGAGCCGCCCGCAGCCCACCCAGAGGAACCACAGGGAGCCCGCCAGGTACTGCGCGAGATGCGCCTCGCCCGGAATCTCCAGCGAACACTCCATGGCCCGCCGCAGGTTCGGCAGCTCGCTCTCGGCCCTGGCCGCCACCTCGGCCTGGCGCGGGCTGAACCAGTCGAGCTCGCACCACGTCGCGAGCCCCAGGTACCAGTCCCGGTGCCGGCGCCTCAGCCGGTCCGTGTCATCGGTGGCCGCCAGCCACTCCGCGCCGTACTCCCGGACCGTGTCCAGCATCCGGTAGCGGGTGCCGTGCGCCGTGTCCTCGCGCAGCACGACGGACTGCGCCAGCAGGCCGGAGAGCACATCGAGCACCGACTCGGCCGGCAGATCGGCGCCGCTGCAGATGTACTCGACGGCCTCCAGGTCGAACTGCCCGGCGAACACCGAGAGCCGAGCCCAGAGCAGCCGCTGCTCCGGGGCGCAGAGTTCATGGCTCCAGCCGATGGCCGTACGCAGGGTCTGGTGGCGAGCCGGCGCGCTGCGGCTCGAACCGGTCAGCAGCCGGAAGCGGTCGTCCAGGCGTTGCAGAACCTGGGCCGCGGACAGGGCGCGCAGCCGCCCGGCGGCCAGTTCCAGGGCGAGCGGGATTCCGTCCAGGCGGCGGCAGAGCTCGTGGATCGTCGCCCGGTTGTCGTCGGTCAGCTGGAAGCCGGGCCGTACGGTGACGGCCCGCTCGGTGAAGAGAAGCATCGCGTCCTCGTCCGTCATCGGCGCGAGCGGGAGGAGGAGCTCCCCGTCCAGCTCCAGCGGCAGCCGCCCGACGGCCAGCACCCGCAGTTCCGGGGCCCGGCGCAGCAGCTCCCGCACCAGTCCGGCGCAGGCGTCCACGAGGTGCTCGAAGCCGTCGACCACCAGCAGGAGCCGGCGCCCGGCCAGATGCTCGACGAGGGTCGTGCGGGGCGGTCTGCTGGTGTGATCGGTCAGCCCCAGGGCGTCGACCAGGGCGTGTTCCAGCAGTTCGGGGTCGTGGATGTCGGAGAGCTCAGCCATCCGGACACCGTCGCAGTACCGTTTCTCCAGAAGTGTGGCGACCCTGACGGCGCAGCGCGTCTTGCCCACGCCGCCCACGCCGACCATGGTGACGAGCCTGGACTCGTCCAGTAGCTGGGCGAGACGGACGAGTTCGTTCTCGCGTCCCACGAATCTGTTCAGTTCCGCCGGGAGGGTTCCGAGGGTGGGGATGCTCGGACCGTGGGGGGACGGAACGGTGCGCTGGGGGCGTCGCATGAAACACGCAGAGTACTGGTAAGGAAGCTCTCCGTACAATCTCCTTGTGGCAACGTCCGCCTTTCCCGTCGGTAATGCGGTACGGGGCGCGACCACCGGCGCGATAGGCTCAAGGGACGACGATCGGCTGTTGCGGCGGCCGTCGCCGGACCGAGCAGAGACAGTACAGAGACAGCGACAAGCTAGAGAGCGGTGCACTGTGTCCGGTGGAGAGGTGGCCGGGATCCTGGTGGCCGTCTTCTGGGCGATCCTGGTTTCGTTCCTCGCCGTCGTGCTGGTGAGGCTCGCCCAGACGCTCAGGGCGACCACCAAGCTCGTGGCGGACGTGACCGAGCAGGCCGTCCCGCTGCTCGCCGACGCCTCCGCCACCGTGCGGTCCGCGCAGACCCAGCTCGACAAGGTCGACGCGATCGCCTCGGACGTCCAGGAAGTCACCTCGAACGCCTCCGCGCTCTCCACCACTGTCGCCTCGACCTTCGGCGGCCCGCTCGTGAAGGTCGCCGCGTTCGGCTACGGGGTGCGGCGGGCGATCGGCCGCAAGGCCGCCCCCGAACCGGAACCCGCCCGCCGTTCGGTGCTCGTCGGCCGCACCGTGCCGTCCGCACGCGGCAGGAAGCGCAACGGCAGAAGCTCCCGCGGATCGAAGGACTGACGCAGCCATGTTCCGCCGTACGTTCTGGTTCACCGCCGGCGCCGCCGCCGGTGTCTGGGCCACCACGAAGGTCAACCGGAAGCTCAAGCAGCTGACCCCCGAGAGCCTCGCGGCGCAGGCCGCCGACAAGGCGATCGAGACAGGGCACAAGCTCAAGGACTTCGCCCTGGACGTCCGTGAGTCCATGGCCCGCCGCGAAGCCGAACTGGGCGAGGCGCTGGGCCTGGCGGCACCGGTCGACCAGGACCTCCCGGTCCGCCCGCACTTCGTCGTCGAGGCGTCCGGGCCCGTCGGACCCGACCGGTCCATCGAGACCACCAAGTACCGCAAACTCCCCTACACGTCGTACAACCGGAATGAGGACCACTGATGGAGTCGGCTGAAATTCGTCGCCGCTGGCTGAGCTTCTTCGAGGAGCGCGGTCACACCGTCGTCCCTTCGGCGTCGCTCATCGCGGACGACCCGACTCTGCTGCTCGTCAACGCGGGCATGGTCCCCTTCAAGCCGTACTTCCTCGGTGAGACGAAGCCGCCCGCCCCGCGCGCCACCAGCGTGCAGAAGTGCGTGCGTACGCCGGACATCGAAGAGGTCGGCAAGACCACCCGGCACGGCACGTTCTTCCAGATGTGCGGCAACTTCTCCTTCGGTGACTACTTCAAGGAAGGGGCCATCGGCTACGCCTGGGAGCTGCTCACCAACTCCGTGGCGGACGGCGGCTACGGCCTCGACCCCGAGCGGCTGTGGATCACGGTCTACCTCGACGACGACGAGGCCGAGCAGATCTGGCGCGAGAAGATCGGCGTTCCCGCCGAGCGCATCCAGCGCCTGGGCAAGAAGGACAACTTCTGGTCCATGGGCGTCCCCGGCCCCTGCGGCCCCTGCTCCGAGATCAACTACGACCGCGGCCCCGAGTTCGGCGTCGAGGGCGGCCCGGCCGTCAACGACGAGCGGTACGTGGAGATCTGGAACCTGGTCTTCATGCAGTTCGAGCGGGGCGCCGGTGACGGCAAGGAGGACTTCCCGATCCTCGGCGACCTGCCGTCGAAGAACATCGACACGGGTCTGGGCCTGGAGCGCCTCGCCATGATCCTGCAGGGCGTACGGAACATGTACGAGACCGACACCCTGCGCGTCGTCATGGACAAGGCCACCGAGCTGACCGGTGTCCGCTACGGCGACAAGCACGACTCCGACGTCTCGATGCGCGTGGTCGCCGACCACATCCGCACCTCCGTGATGCTCATCGGCGACGGCGTGACGCCGGGCAACGAGGGCCGCGGGTACGTGCTGCGCCGCATCATGCGCCGTGCCGTCCGCAACATGCGCCTGATGGGTGCCGAGGGACCGGTCGTCAAGGCCCTGGTCGACGTCGTGATCGAGACGATGGGGCAGCAGTACCCGGAGCTGATCACCGACCGCAAGCGGATCGAGACCGTCGCCCTCGCCGAGGAGGCCGCCTTCCTCAAGGCGCTCAAGGGCGGCACCAACATCCTCGACACCGCCGTCACCGAGACCAAGGCCGCCGGCGGCAAGGTCCTCGCCGGCGACAAGGCGTTCCTGCTCCACGACACCTGGGGCTTCCCGATCGACCTCACCCTGGAGATGGCCGCCGAACAGGGCCTCTCGGTGGACGAGGACGGCTTCCGCCGCCTGATGAAGGAGCAGCGGGACCGTGCCAAGGCGGACGCCCGCGCCAAGAAGACCGGTCACGCCGACCTGTCCGCCTACCGCGAGGTCGCCGACAGCTCCGGCACCACCGACTTCACCGGCTACACCGCCACCGAGGGGGAGTCGACCATCGTCGGCCTCCTCGTCGACGGGGTGTCCTCCCCGGCCGCGTCCGAGGGCGACGAGGTCGAGGTCGTCCTCGACCGCACCCCGTTCTACGCCGAGGGCGGCGGCCAGATCGCCGACCAGGGCCGGATCAGGCTCGACACCGGCGCCGTCATCGAGGTCCGCGACGTCCAGAAGCCGGTCCCCGGCGTCCACGTCCACAAGGGCGTCGTCCAGGTCGGTGAGGTCACCGTCGGCGCTCCGGTCCTCGCCTCGATCGACGTCAAGCGCCGCCGCGCCATCGCCCGCGCCCACTCCGCCACCCACCTCACGCACCAGGCCCTGCGCGACGCACTCGGCCCGACGGCCGCCCAGGCCGGTTCCGAGAACCAGCCCGGCCGCTTCCGCTTCGACTTCGGCTCGCCGAACGCCGTTCCCGGCTCGGTCATGACCGACGTCGAGCAGAAGATCAACGACGTGCTCTCGCGCGAACTCGACGTCCAGGCCGAGGTCATGTCGATCGACGAGGCCAAGAAGCAGGGCGCGATCGCCGAGTTCGGCGAGAAGTACGGGGAGCGGGTCCGGGTCGTCACCATCGGGGACTTCTCCAAGGAACTGTGCGGCGGTACGCACGTCCACAACACCGCCCAGCTGGGCCTGGTGAAGCTGCTCGGCGAGTCGTCCATCGGTTCCGGTGTGCGGCGTATCGAGGCCCTCGTCGGCGTCGACGCGTACAACTTCCTCGCCAAGGAGCACACGGTCGTCGCCCAGCTCCAGGAGCTGGTCAAGGGGCGTCCGGAGGAGCTCCCGGAGAAGATCGCCGGAATGCTCGGCAAGCTGAAGGACGCCGAGAAGGAGATCGAGAAGTTCCGCGCGGAGAAGGTCCTCCAGGCCGCCGCCGGACTGGCCGAGTCCGCCAAGGACGTACGCGGCGTCGCCCTGGTCACCGGCCAGGTACCCGACGGCACGACGGCCGACGACCTGCGCAGGCTCGTCCTCGACGTCCGTGGCCGCATCCAGGGCGGCCGCCCGGCCGTCGTGGCCCTGTTCACCACGGCGAACGGCCGCCCGCTGACCGTCATCGCCACCAACGAGGCCGCCCGTGAGCGCGGTCTCAAGGCAGGTGACCTGGTCCGCACCGCGGCCAAGACCCTCGGCGGCGGTGGCGGCGGCAAGCCGGACGTCGCCCAGGGCGGCGGCCAGGACCCGGAGGCCATCGGCGCCGCCGTGTCCGCCGTCGAACGCCTCGTCACCGAGACGGCGTGACGACGGGAATGACGCAGATGCGCCGCGGTCGTCGTCTCGCGATCGATGTCGGGGACGCCCGGATCGGGGTCGCCTCGTGCGACCCCGACGGGATCCTCGCCACGCCGGTGGAGACCGTTCCGGGACGTGATGTCCCGGCGGCCCACCGGCGGCTCGGTCAGATCGTCGAGGAGTACGAGCCGATCGAGATCATCATCGGCCTGCCGCGGTCCCTCGGCGGCGGTGAAGGACCCGCCGCCGCCAAGATCCGGCTCTTCGCGCAGGAGGTCGCCCGCTCCGTCGCACCCATCCCGGTGCGGTTGGTGGACGAGAGGATGACCACAGTGACGGCCAGTCAAGGGCTGCGCGCTTCGGGCGTGAAGTCCAAGAAAGGCCGATCCGTCATCGACCAAGCTGCCGCTGTGGTGATCCTTCAGAACGCTCTGGAGTCCGAACGGGCGTCGGGCCGGGCCCCCGGCGAAGGCGTCGAAGTGGTTGTCTGATCGCGATACGGTAACGTTCCGCGCGATGCGGCGGTGCTTCGAACAGGCACCGCACAGCAAAGAGACGGAAGGTCGTCTCGCGGCTCTAGGGGATCGATGACTGAGTATGGCCGGGGCCCCGGCTCCGAACCGTGGCATCCCGAGGACCCCTTGTACGGGGACCAGGGATGGGGAGGACAGCAGTCCGCCCACGGCCAGAGCCAGTACGGCGGCCAGCAGCAGCCCTACGATCCGTACGCTCAGCAGCAGCAGCAGCAGCCGCACGACCCGTACGCCCAGCAGCAGTATCAGCAGCAGCCCGGCTACGGGGTCCCGCAGGACCCGTACGCGCAGCAGCCCCAGCAACCCCAGCAGCCGCAGTACGACAACGGCGGCTGGGACACCGGGCAGCAGTCGGCCGCGATGCCGTACGACCCCCAGTCGGCCGCCGACCCGTACGGCGGCGGGCAGGGCGGCTACGGCGAGACGTACGACCACTACGGCACACCGGAGGCCTACCCGCCGCCGCAGCCCCCGGGCCGTCGTGAGGCCGCTCCCCAGCAGGCCCCGACGCAGACCCCGGACTGGGACCCCGAGGTCCAGCCGGAGGAGACCCATCCCTTCTTCACGGGCGCCGACGACAACGCCGGCGACAAGGACGACGAGTACGACGACGACCCGCGGGAGACACGTCGCGGCAGCCGGGGCGGCAACGAACGCCGTGGCAAGGGCAAGAAGAAGAGCCGCAGTGGCACCGCCTGTCTGGTCGTCGCGGTGGTCCTGGTCGGCGGCCTCGGCGGGGTGGGCTACTTCGGTTACTCGTACTGGCAGGACAAGTTCGGAGCGGCGCCCGACTACGCGGGCAGCGGCTCCGGGTCGGTCGAGGTGGAGATCCCCAAGGGTGCCTTCGGCTACGACATCGCCAACATCCTGAAGAAGAAGGGTGTCGTCAAGAGCGTCGACGCGTTCGTCTCCGCGCAGAACGAGAACCCCAAGGGGAAGTCGATCCAGGCCGGCGTCTATCTCCTTCACGAGAAGATGTCGGCGGCCGAGGCCGTGAAGTTGATGGTCGACCCGAACAGCCAGAACCTCCTGGTGATTCCCGAAGGACGCCGCAACGTCCAGATCTACGAGCTGATCGACAAGAAGCTGGACCTCAAGGCGGGCACGACCAAGGGCATCGCCAAGTCCGACGCGTCCGAACTCGGCCTGCCCGGCTGGGCGGTCAACGGCAAGGACGTCAAGGACCCGCTGGAAGGGTTCCTGTACCCGGCGGCCTATCCGGTCACCAAGGAGACCAAGCCGGAGACCCTGCTGAAGAAGATGGTCTCCCGCGCCAACGAGGAGTACGACAAGCTCGACCTGGAAGGAGCCGCCAAGAAGTACAAGCTGGACGGCCCCTGGCAGGTCCTCACGGTCGCCAGCCTCGTCCAGGCGGAAGGGCTCACGCACGACGACTTCCGCAAGATGGCCGAAGTCGCCTACAACCGCCTGAAGCCCGACAACGTCGCGACCAACCGCAAGCTCGAATTCGACTCCGCGTTCAATTACCTCAAGAACCAGAGCAAGATCAAGATCGGGTCGAACGAGATCCGGACCAACCCGGACCCGTACAACACCTATTACCACCCGGGCCTTCCGCCGGGCCCGATCAGCAATCCGGGCGACGAAGCCCTGCGGGCCACGCTCAACCCCACCAGCGACGGGTGGATGTTCTTCATCTCGCTCGACGGCAAGAAGACCCAGTTCACCAAGACGGCCGCCGAGCACGAGAAGCTCAATGACAAGTTCAAGGAACAGCATGGCCTCGGCTGACCGGCGCCACCGGGCGGCCGTCCTCGGTTCGCCCATCGCGCACTCGCTCTCGCCGGTGCTGCACCGGGCCGCGTACGCCGAACTCGGCCTCACCCACTGGACGTACGACCGGTTCGAGGTCGACGAGGCCGCGCTCCCCGGCTTCGTCGAGGGGCTCGACTCCACCTGGGCCGGGCTCTCGCTGACCATGCCGTTGAAGCGGGCGGTCATTCCGCTGCTGGACTCCGTCAGCGAGACCGCGGCGTCGGTGGAGGCCGTCAACACCGTCGTCCTCACCGAGGACGGCCGGCGCCGGGGCGACAACACCGACATCCCCGGCATGATCGCCGCCCTGCGCGAACGCGGGGTGGAGAAGACCGAGTCCGCCGCAGTCCTCGGCGCTGGTGCGACCGCCTCGTCGGCGCTCGCCGCGCTGTCCGAGATCTGCACGGGACCGGTCACGGCCTACGTCCGCAGCCGGGAGCGGGGCCAGGAGATGCGCGGCTGGGGCGAACGCCTCGGCGTGGACGTCCGGATCGCCGACTGGGCGGAGGCCGAGCAGGCGCTGCGCGCCCCGCTGGTCGTCGCCACCACTCCGGCCGGTGCCACGGACGCCCTGGCCGCCGCCGTACCGGAACGGCCCGGCACGCTCTTCGATGTGCTGTACGAGCCCTGGCCCACCCGTCTGGCCGCCGCCTGGACGACCCGGAACGGCGCAGTGGTCGGAGGTCTCGACCTCCTGGTGCACCAGGCCGTCCTCCAGGTCGAGCAGATGACCGGCCACGCCCCCGCGCCGCTCGCGGCCATGCGGCGGGCCGGCGAAGAGGCGCTCGCCACCCGCTGACCCCTCGGGCCCGGCCGCGTGATCCGTCCGTCTGCTGGACCGGCGACCGGTTCGGGCTCCCGGTCGTGGGAGGATCGAGGGCGGCGGGCCAGGGCCGCGCACCCGGTCGCGCCGTCGCAGTTCCAGGCGCGAGCATGAGGAGCACCGTTGAGCAGGTTGCGCTGGCTGACCGCGGGGGAGTCGCACGGCCCCGCACTCGTGGCGACGCTGGAGGGTCTTCCCGCCGGCGTCCCGATCACCACGGAGATGGTGGCGGACGCACTCGCCCGGCGGCGGCTCGGTTATGGCCGCGGTGCGCGGATGAAGTTCGAGAAGGACGAGGTCACCTTCCTCGGCGGGGTGCGCCACGGCCTCACCATGGGCTCGCCGGTCGCCGTGATGGTGGGCAACACCGAGTGGCCCAAGTGGGAGCAGGTCATGTCGGCCGACCCGGTCGACCCCGAGGAGCTGGCCGCGCTGGCCCGCAACGCCCCGCTGACCCGCCCGAGGCCCGGCCACGCCGACCTCGCGGGCATGCAGAAGTACGGCTTCGACGAGGCACGGCCGATCCTGGAGCGCGCCAGCGCCCGGGAGACGGCGGCCCGCGTCGCGCTCGGCGCCGTCGCCCGGTCCTACCTCAAGGAGACCGCCGGCATCGAGATCGTCAGCCATGTCGTCGAGCTGGCCGCGGCCAAGGCGCCCTACGGCGTCTACCCGACGCCCGCCGACGTCGAGCGGCTCGACGCCGACCCGGTGCGCTGCCTGGACGCCGACGCGAGCAAGGAGATGGTCGCGGAGATCGACCAGGCCCACAAGGACGGCGACACCCTCGGCGGCGTCGTCGAGGTGCTGGCGTACGGGGTGCCCGTCGGACTCGGCTCGCACGTCCACTGGGACCGCCGTCTCGACGCCCGGCTCGCCGCCGCCCTCATGGGCATCCAGGCCATCAAGGGGGTCGAGGTCGGTGACGGTTTCGACCTGGCCCGGGTCCCCGGCTCCAAGGCGCACGACGAGATCCTGGTCACCGAGGACGGCATCAAGCGCGCCTCCGGCCGCTCCGGCGGCACCGAGGGCGGCCTGACCACCGGCGAGCTGCTGCGGGTCCGTGCCGCGATGAAGCCCATCGCCACCGTGCCGCGCGCACTCGCCACCGTCGACGTCGTCACCGGCGAACCCGCCAAGGCCCACCACCAGCGCTCCGATGTCTGCGCCGTTCCGGCCGCGGGCATCGTCGCCGAGGCGATGGTCGCGCTGGTCCTGGCCGACGCCGTCGCGGAGAAGTTCGGCGGCGACAGCGTCGCCGAGACCCACCGCAACGTGCAGTCGTACCTCGACCACCTCCAGATCCGATGAGCGGCCCGCTGATCGTCCTCGTCGGCCCGATGGGCGTCGGCAAGTCCACGGTCGGTGAGCTGCTCGCCGGCCGGCTCGGCACCGGCTACCGGGACACCGACGCGGACGTCGTGGCCACGGCCGGCAAGCCGATCGCGGAGATCTTCTACGACGAGGGCGAGGAGCACTTCCGGGAGCTGGAGCGACAGGCGGTGCACACAGCCGTCGCCGAGCACACCGGTGTCCTCTCCCTCGGCGGCGGCGCGGTGCTCGACGACACGACCCGCGCCCTGCTCGCCGGCCGCCCCGTCGTCTATCTCTCGATGGATGTCGAGGAGGCGGTCAGGCGGGTCGGCCTGAACACCGCCCGCCCGCTCCTGGCGGTCAACCCGCGCCGGCAGTGGCGCGAGCTGATGGACGCCCGCCGCCACCTGTACACCGAGGTGGCCCGGGTGACCGTCGCCACCGACGAGCGCACCCCCGAAGAGGTCGCCCAGGCGATCCTCGACGCACTGGAACTGCCGGAGGACGGCCCCGTCGCCCCCGGCCGGGAGAACACACCATGACCGAGCAGGGCCCCACCCGCATCCGGATCGCAGGCAGCGCGGGCACCGACCCGTACGAGGTACTGGTCGGCCGTCAGCTGCTGGGCGAGCTGCCCGCGCTCATCGGCGACCGTGCCAAGCGCGTCGCGGTGCTGCACCCCGAGGCACTCGCCGAGACCGGTGAGGCGGTCCGCCAGGACCTCGCCGAGCAGGGCTACGAGGCCATCGCGATCCAGCTGCCGAACGCCGAGGAGGCCAAGACCGTCGAGGTCGCGGCGTACTGCTGGAAGGCGCTCGGCCAGACCGGCTTCACCCGCACCGACGTGATCGTCGGCGTCGGCGGCGGAGCCACCACCGACGTGGCCGGATTCGTCGCGGCGAGCTGGCTGCGCGGGGTGCGCTGGATCGCCGTGCCGACGACCGTGCTCGGCATGGTCGACGCGGCCGTCGGAGGCAAGACCGGCATCAACACCGCCGAGGGCAAGAACCTCGTCGGCGCCTTCCACCCGCCGGCCGGGGTCCTCTGCGACCTCGCGGCGCTGGACTCGCTGCCCGTCCACGACTACGTCAGCGGCATGGCCGAGGTCATCAAGGCCGGTTTCATCGCCGACCCGGCCATCCTCGACCTCGTCGAGGCGGACCCGGAGGGCGCCCGCACGCCGACCGGACCGCACACCGCCGAGCTGATCGAACGCGCCATCCGGGTCAAGGCCGAGGTCGTCTCCAGCGACCTGAAGGAATCCGGACTGCGGGAGATCCTCAACTACGGCCACACCCTGGCCCACGCCATCGAGAAGAACGAGCGCTACAAGTGGCGGCACGGCGCCGCCGTCTCGGTCGGCATGGTCTTCGCCGCCGAGCTGGGCCGGCTGGCCGGACGTCTCGACGACGCCACCGCCGACCGGCACCGCGCCGTCCTGGAGTCCGTCGGACTGCCGCTCACCTACCGTGGCGACCAGTGGCCCAAGCTGCTGGAGAACATGAAGGTCGACAAGAAGTCCCGCGGCGACCTGCTGCGCTTCATCGTCCTCGACGGCCTCGGCAAGCCCACCGTCCTGGAGGGCCCCGACCCGGCCGTGCTGCTCGCCGCCTACGGGGAGGTGTCGGCATGACCCGCCGGGTACTCGTCCTCAACGGCCCGAACCTCGGCCGGCTCGGCTCCCGCGAGCCGGACGTGTACGGCGCCACGTCCTACGCCGGACTCGTCGAGACCTGCCAGGCGCTCGGCAAGGAGCTCGGCTTCGACGTCGACGTCCGCGAGACCAACGACGAGGGCGAGATGATCCGCTGGCTCCACGAAGCCGCGGACGGTTCAATTCCGGTCGTTCTCAACCCGGGTGCGTTCACCCACTACTCGTACGGGATGCGGGACGCGGCGGCCCAGCGCACCGCCCCGCTGATCGAGGTGCACATCTCGAACCCCTACGCGCGGGAGGAGTTCCGCCACAACTCCGTGGTCGCGCCGGTCGCCACGGGGACCGTGGCCGGATTCGGCATCGGTTCCTACCGCCTCGCGCTGCGCGCCCTCGCGGACGAGCAGACCGACTGACGGACCGGAGTTTCCCGGCCGACCGGGCACCGTGGCGCGTCCCCGACCGTTGTTCCAGCGGCGGCCGGGGACGGTACGGTTGCCGTTCCACCAGCGCCAGTTGCCTGTACGAGACGGAGTGGCACCGGATGCAGCACGCAGTGGGGGCCCCGCTGCCGCCGCCCCAAGGCCCCGGAAACGGACCTGTCGGCTGGTCGCACCAGGCCCAGCACCCCGGCCACCCCGGTCCGCCGGGGCCGCCGCCCACCACCCCGCCCACGCCCGGCGGGTGGAGCGGGCCGGCCCCGCACCACGCCCCGGGGCCTCCCACGAGGGAGACCACGGGACACGTCCAGCTGCCGCCCGGCGGCCCCGTCCCGCTGCCCGCACCGCCCGCCGAGCCCGGCACCGGCAGCGCGACCCTCGCCGTCCTCCTGATCGGTCCGGCGGGCGCCGGCAAGACCACCGTGGCCAAGCTCTGGGCCAGCCGCCGCCGGGTGCCCACCGCCCATGTCAGCCTCGACGACGTCCGTGAATGGGTCTGCTCCGGCTTCGCCGACCCGCAGTCCGGGTGGAACGACCACTCCGAGGCCCAGTACCGCCTGGCCCGCCGCACCTGCGGCTTCGCCGCCCGGAACTTCCTCGCCAACGGCATCTCCTGCATCCTCGACGACGCGGTCTTCCCCGACCGGCCGGTCGTCGGCCTCGGCGGCTGGAAGCGCCATGTCGGCCCCGGACTCCTGCCCGTCGTCCTGCTGCCCGGCCTGGAGATCGTGCTGGAGCGCAACGCCGCCCGCAGTGGCAACCGCCGCCTGTCGGACGAGGAGGTCGCCAGGATCCACGGCAGGATGGCCGGCTGGTACGGCTCAGGCCTGCCGATCATCGACAACTCGACGTACGACGTGGAGACCACCGCCCGCGTCCTGGACGACATACTCGCCCGCTCCATAGCCAGCCCCCCGGCCTGGTGAACCACTGCCGGACGGCGCTCCCGGCCGGCGGCCGCCCCCCCGGTCGGGTGCGCTGACCGAGCAGGCCCGCGCCACCGCTCGTAGGCTCGTGACATGTCAGAGGTGTACGCCGTCCGCCGCGGGCTGCTCCGCGACCGGTGCGCCGCCGTCGGATCCGCGGCCGCTCTGGTCTCCCGCCCCGCCAACGTCCGCTATCTCGCGGGCGGGGCGCCCCCGGGGGCCGTGCTGCTGCTCGGACCCGGCGGGGACGTCCTGCTCACCCCCCGCGCCCCGAGCGGTGATCCCGCCGACGGCCGCACCGACGAACAGCTGCGGCTGTCGCTGCTGCCGGGCTCCGACGGCGATCCGGTGGTCGCGGCCGCCGATCTTGCCGCCTCCTCGGGCGCGGAGTCCCTCGCCGTCGAGGAGCACCATCTGACGGTCTCCCGCCACCGGGCCATGGGCTCGGTCGCCCCCCGCCTGAGGCTGGCCGACCTAGGTGCCACCGTCGAGCAGCTGCGGGTGGTCAAGGACGAGGAGGAGATCGCCTGTCTGCGGATCGCCGCCGAGATCACCGACCAGGCCCTGGGCGAACTCCTGGAATCCATCCTGGTGGGCCGCACCGAACGGCATCTCGCCCTGGAGCTGGAGCGCCGGCTGGTGGACCACGGCGCGGACGGTCCCGCCTTCGCCACCTCTGTCGCCACCGGCCCCAACTCCGGGCAGGGCCGCCACCGCCCCTCGGACCGCCGGGTCGAGGAGGGAGATTTCCTCTCCGTCTGCCTGGGCGCGAACTACCGTGGCTACCGCTGCGAGATCGGCCGCACCTTCGTCATCGGGACGACGCCCGCCGACTGGCAGATCGAGCTCTACGACCTGGTTTTCGCCGCTCAGCGGGCCGGGCGCGAGGCTCTCGTGCCGGGCGCCGCCTACCGCGACGTGGACCGCGCGGCCCGGTATCTCCTGGACTCCGCGGGGCACGGCGGGGGCCTGGCGCCCTGGACCGGGCACGGGGTGGGACTCGAAATCGACGAGGACCCGCAGTTGGCACCTGCGGCCATGGGTAAACTGGACGCTTGTGTGCCGGTCACCGTCGAACCGGGGGTCCACCTCCCGGGCCGGGGCGGGGTCCGGATCGATGACACGCTCGTCGTGCGCCCCGAGGCGGACGGCGGACCCGAGCTACTCACCATTACGACCAAGGAGCTGCTCGCGCTCTAGCGCGCATCCTCGGTCGTTCCACCAGCTTCAGTCCAGGAGATTCCGCAACCGTGGCTTCCACGAACGACCTCAAGAACGGCATGGTGCTCAAGCTCGACGGAGGCCAGCTCTGGTCCGTCGTCGAGTTCCAGCACGTCAAGCCCGGCAAGGGCCCGGCCTTCGTGCGCACCAAGCTCAAGAACGTGCTCTCCGGCAAGGTCGTCGACAAGACGTTCAACGCCGGTGTGAAGGTCGAAACGGCCACCATCGACCGTCGCGACATGCAGTTCTCGTACATGGACGGCGAGTACTTCGTCTTCATGGACATGGACACCTACGACCAGCTCATGGTCGACCGCAAGTCCGTCGGTGACGCCGCCAACTTCCTGATCGAGGGCTTCACCGCCTCCGTGGCGCAGCACGAGGGCGAGGTGCTCTACGTCGAGCTCCCGGCCGCCGTCGAGCTCGTCATCCAGGAGACCGAGCCGGGCGTCCAGGGCGACCGCTCCACCGGTGGCACCAAGCCCGCCACCCTGGAGACCGGCTACCAGATCCAGGTACCGCTCTTCATCACCACCGGTGAGAAGGTCAAGGTCGACACCCGCACCAGCGACTACCTCGGCCGGGTGAACAGCTAACCGTGGCTGCCCGGAACAAGGCCCGCAAGCGCGCCTTCCAGATCCTCTTCGAGGCCGACCAGCGCGGCGAATCCGTGCAGACGGTCCTCGCGGACTGGGTGCGGCACTCGCGGGCCGACAACCGTCAGCCGCCGGTCACCGAGTACACGATGGAGCTCGTCGAGGGGTACGCGCAGTACGCGGACCGGATCGACGACCTCATCGTGACCTACGCGGTGGACTGGGAGATCGACCGCATGCCGGTCGTCGACCGGAACATCCTGCGGCTCGGTGCGTACGAGCTGATCTGGGTGGACGGCACCCCGGACGCGGTGGTGATCGACGAGGCGGTCCAGCTCGCCAAGGAGTTCTCCACCGACGACTCCCCGTCCTTCGTGAACGGGCTGCTGGCCCGCTTCAAGGACCTCAAGCCGAACCTCCGCCGCGAGCAGTAGCCGACGGCGGCGTTCAGCCGACGAAGGGCCCATGGTCTGCGGACCGTGGGCCCTTCGGCATGCGGCGGACCGGCACGCACGGACCGTCGCACATCAGCCGGCGCACACGAAAAAGCCGTGCCGGCGCGGTCACCCGAAGGAGTGAACCCGCGCCGAACACGGCGGTACGTTTCTTCAGTGGGGCCTCAGCCCTCTTCGTGGGCCACGGCACGACGCGCGTCGGCGTCCAGCACGCCCCAGCTGATCAGCTGCTCCGTGAGCACCGACGGCGACTGGTCGTAGATCACGGCCAGTGTGCGCAGGTCGTCCTGGCGGATCGAGAGCACCTTGCCGTTGTAGTCACCGCGCTGGCTCTGGATCGTCGCCGCGTAGCGCTGCAGCGGACCGGCCTTCTCCGGCGGGACGTGGGCGAGGCGCTCCAGGTCCAGGACCAGCTTCGGCGGCGGCTCGGCGGCCCCTCCGGGCGTCGTGCCGGGCAGGAGCTCCTGCACCGGGACCCCGTAGAAGTCCGCGAGCTCGGCCAGGCGCTGCACGGTCACGGCGCGGTCGCCGCGCTCGTACGAACCGACGACGACGGCCTTCCAGCGGCCCTGGGACTTCTCCTCCACGCCATGGAGGGAGAGGCCCTGCTGGGTGCGGATGGCACGGAGTTTGGCCCCGAGCTGTTTTGCGTATTCGCTGGACATAAGGCTCCCCGGACGCTGGGACATTTCGCGGCTCCGCCGCGTTGCTGGTAACTCACTGTGAGGTTACGCAGCGTTACTTGGATGCGTCAAGCCGAATGGTCCGGACCGGCCCTTCCCGGGGGTGGGATCGGAGGCCGGCGCAAGCCCTGGTAACGTGGTTGACGCAATTTCGACGTCCTTTAAGGTCCGTCCCGTGAGGCGGAGAAGGAGGTCCGTTTCTTATGGACGCACAGCACGAAGCCACCGGCAATGCGGCACGCCCCGTTCTGGAGGCTCCCGACATCGCCCGGGTACTGACCCGGATCGCCCACGAGATCGTCGAACGTGCCAAGGGCGCCGACGACGTGGTGCTCCTCGGCATTCCGACGCGGGGCGTCTTCCTCGCCCGCCGGCTCGCCGAGAAACTCGAAGAGATCACCGGCGGAAAGATGCCGGTCGGCTCCCTCGACATCACCATGTACCGCGACGACCTGCGGCTGCGCCCGGCGCGCGCCCTGGCCCGCACCGACATCCCCGGCGAGGGCATCGAAGGCCGCCTGGTCGTCCTCGTCGACGACGTCCTCTTCTCGGGCCGCACGATCCGTGCCGCGCTCGACGCCCTGGGCGACATCGGCCGGCCCCGCGCGGTGCAGCTCGCGGTCCTCGTCGACCGCGGTCACCGCGAACTCCCGATCCGTGCCGACTACGTCGGCAAGAACCTCCCCACGTCGCTGCGGGAGACGGTCAAGGTCCAGCTCGCCGAGGAGGACGGCCGGGACGCCGTGCTGCTCGGTGTCGAGCGGACCGCCCCGACGGGCGAGCAGTAGCCGCACCGCACCCGTACGGCCCGGCCACGAGCCGTACGGCCGCTTCCGCACGCCCGCATGCCTGAACCCCTCCAGCCCCCGGAGAACACCCAGATGAAGCGCCACCTCATCTCGGCCGCCGATCTCACCCGCGACGACGCCGTCCTGATCCTCGACACCGCCGAGGAGATGGCCAGGGTCGCGGACCGGCCGATCAAGAAGCTCCCCACCCTGCGCGGCCGTACCGTCGTCAACCTCTTCTTCGAGGACTCGACCCGTACCCGCATCTCCTTCGAGGCAGCCGCCAAGCGCCTGTCCGCCGACGTCATCAACTTCTCCGCGAAGGGCTCGTCCGTCTCCAAGGGCGAGTCGCTCAAGGACACCGCGCTGACCCTGGAGGCGATGGGCGCCGACGCCGTCGTCATCCGGCACGGCGCCTCCGGGGCCCCGTACCGCCTCGCCACCTCCGGCTGGATCGACGGCGCCGTCGTCAACGCCGGTGACGGCACCCACGAGCACCCCACCCAGGCCCTCCTGGACGCCTTCACGATGCGCCGCCGCCTGGTCGGCGCCGACAGCGGACTGGGCCGGGACCTCGAAGGCCGCCGGATCACCATCGTCGGCGACATCCTGCACAGCCGGGTGGCCCGCTCCAACGTCCACCTGCTGAACACGCTCGGCGCCCACGTCACCCTGGTGGCCCCGCCGACCCTCGTCCCCGTCGGCGTCGAGCAGTGGCCCTGCGAGGTCAGCTACGGCCTCGACGAGGTGCTGCCGAAGTCCGACGCGGTGATGATGCTGCGTGTGCAGCGTGAACGGATGAACGCCGCGTACTTCCCGACCGAGCGCGAGTACTCCCGCCGCTACGGCCTGAACGGCGACCGGATGGCGAAGATGCCCGCGCACGCCGTCGTCATGCACCCCGGCCCGATGGTGCGTGGCATGGAGATCACCGCCGAGGTCGCCGACTCCGACCGGTGCACGGCCGTCGAGCAGGTCGCCAACGGCGTCTCGATCCGCATGGCCGTCCTGTACCTGCTGCTGGGCGGGTACGAATCCGCCGCCCCGTTCCGTACCGAGGAGAACAAGTAACCATGAGCAAGATCCTTATCCGCGGCGCGAAGATCCTCGGCGGCGAACCCCAGGACGTCCTCATCGACGGCGAGACCATCGCCGAGGTCGGCACGGACATCGAGGCCGGTGACGCACGCGTCGTCGAGGCCGGGGGCCAGATCCTGCTGCCCGGCCTGGTCGACCTCCACACCCACCTGCGCGAGCCGGGCCGGGAGGACTCCGAGACCGTCCTCACCGGCACCAAGGCGGCGGCCGTCGGCGGCTTCACCGCCGTGCACGCCATGGCCAACACCTTCCCGGTCGCCGACACCGCCGGTGTCGTGGAGCAGGTCTGGCGGCTCGGCAAGGAGTCCGGCTACTGCGACGTGCAGCCGATCGGCGCCGTGACGGTGGGCCTGGAGGGCAAGAAGCTCGCCGAGCTCGGCGCCATGCACGACTCGGCCGCCGGGGTGAAGGTCTTCTCCGACGACGGCAAGTGCGTCGACGACGCGGTGATCATGCGCCGCGCGCTGGAGTACGTGAAGGCCTTCGGCGGCGTCGTCGCCCAGCACGCCCAGGAGCCCCGTCTCACCGAGGGCGCCCAGATGAACGAGGGCGTCGTCTCCGCGGAACTCGGTCTCGGCGGCTGGCCCGCCGTCGCCGAGGAGTCGATCATCGCCCGCGACGTCCTGCTCGCCGCCCACGTCGGCTCCCGGGTGCACATCTGCCACCTGTCGACCGCCGGCTCCGTCGAGATCGTCCGCTGGGCCAAGTCCAAGGGCTGGAGCGTCACCGCCGAGGTGACCCCGCACCACCTGCTCCTCACCGACGAGCTCGTACGCTCCTACAACCCGGTCTACAAGGTGAACCCGCCGCTGCGCACCGAGGCCGACGTCATGGCCCTGCGCGAGGCGCTCGCCGACGGCACCATCGACTGCGTCGCCACCGACCACGCCCCGCACCCGCACGAGGACAAGGACTGCGAGTGGGCCGCCGCCGCCATGGGAATGGTGGGCCTGGAGACCGCGCTGTCCGTGGTCCAGCAGACGATGGTCGACACCGGGCTCATCGACTGGGCGGGTGTCGCCGACCGGATGTCGTTCCGCCCGGCCGCCATCGGACGGCTCGACGGGCACGGCCGGCCCGTCTCGGCGGGCGAACCCGCCAACCTCACGCTCGTCGATCCGGCTTACCGTGGTGTCGTGGACCCCGCGGGCTTCGCCTCCCGCAGCCGCAACACTCCGTACGAGGGGCGTGAGCTGCCGGGCCGAGTGACCCACACCTTCCTGCGGGGCCGTGCAACGGTCGTCGACGGGAAGCTCGCGTGACATCACTCATCCCCCTGTACCACCTCGCCGCCGAGCAGAAGTCGGCCGAGGTGACCGACTGGTCCGCCCGGATCAGCTGGGTCGTCGGACTGCTCGTCCTGATCGCCTTCGTCTACTGGCTGATGCGCCAGGGATGGAAGTGGCGGGGCAGCCTCCAGTCCGACCTGCCGGAACTCCACTCCACCCCCGAAGGGTTCGCGGACGGCGAGAAGCTGCTCACGCTGACCGGCCGGTACCACGCCTCGACCACCGCCGGGCAGTGGCTCGACCGGATCGTGGCCCACGGCCTCGGCACCCGCAGCCGCGTCGAGCTGACCCTGACCGATCAGGGCCTCGACGTCGTACGCCCCGGCGCGGCCGACTTCTTCGTGCCGGCCGCCGCACTGCGCGGGGCCCGGCTCGACAAGGGCATCGCGGGCAAGGTCCTCCCCGAGGGCGGCCTGCTGATCATCACCTGGGCCCACGGCGACAAGCTGATCGACTCCGGCTTCCGCTCCGACCGCTCGGCCGAGCACCCGGCCTGGGTCGAGGCCATCGACCAACTCACCAGAACTACGGAAGGCACCGCACGATGACGATCTCCACCCGGGGAGCCGCCAAAGCTCCCGCCGTACTCGTCCTGGAGGACGGCCGCGCCTTCCGCGGCCGCGCCTACGGGGCCGTGGGGGAGACCTTCGGCGAGGCGGTTTTCTCCACCGGCATGACCGGCTACCAGGAGACGCTGACCGACCCCTCGTACCACCGCCAGGTCGTCGTGATGACCGCCCCGCACGTCGGGAACACCGGGGTGAACGACGAGGACCCCGAGTCCGGACGGATCTGGGTCTCCGGCTACGTCGTCCGCGACCCCGCCCGGGTGCCCTCCAACTGGCGCTCGCGGCGCTCGCTGGACGAGGAGCTGGAGCGCCAGGGCGTCGTCGGCATCAGCGGCATCGACACCCGCGCCCTCACCCGCCACCTGCGCGAGCGCGGCGCCATGCGCGTCGGCATCTTCTCCGGCGACGCGATCGCCGACGAGGCCACGCTGCTGGCGCGGGTCCAGCAGGCCCCCGAGATGGTGGGCGCCGACCTCTCCGCCGAGGTCGCCACCAAGGAGACGTACGTCGTCCCCGCGATCGGCACCAAGAAGTTCACCGTCGCCGCGATCGACCTCGGCATCAAGGGCATGACCCCGCACCGGATGGCCGAACGCGGCATCGAGGTGCATGTGCTGCCCGCCACCGCCACCCTGGAGGAGGTGTACGCGGTCGAGCCCGACGGCGTGTTCTTCTCCAACGGCCCCGGCGACCCGGCCACCGCCGACCACCCGGTCTCCGTCATGCAGGGCGTCCTGGAGCGGAGGACCCCGCTCTTCGGCATCTGCTTCGGCAACCAGATCCTGGGCCGCGCCCTCGGCTTCGGCACCTACAAGCTGAAGTACGGCCACCGCGGCATCAACCAGCCCGTGCAGGACCGCACGACCGGCAAGGTCGAGGTCACCGCGCACAACCACGGCTTCGCCGTCGACGCCCCGCTCGACAAGGTGTCCGAGACGAAGTTCGGCCGCGCCGAGGTCTCCCACGTCTGCCTGAACGACCAGGTCGTCGAGGGGCTCCAGCTCCTGGACCAGCCGGCCTTCAGCGTCCAGTACCACCCCGAAGCAGCCGCCGGCCCGCACGACGCCGCGTACCTCTTCGACCGTTTCGTATCCCTGATGGAGGGCCAGCGTGCCTAAGCGCTCCGATATCCAGTCCGTCCTGGTCATCGGCTCCGGCCCGATCGTCATCGGCCAGGCCGCCGAGTTCGACTACTCCGGAACCCAGGCCTGCCGCGTCCTCAAGTCCGAGGGCCTGCGCGTCATCCTGGTGAACTCCAACCCGGCGACGATCATGACCGACCCGGAGATCGCCGACGCCACGTACGTCGAGCCGATCACCCCCGAGTTCGTCGAGAAGATCATCGCCAAGGAGCGCCCCGACGCGCTGCTCCCGACCCTGGGCGGCCAGACCGCGCTCAACACCGCGATCTCCATGCACGAGAACGGTGTCCTGGAGAAGTACGGCGTCGAGCTCATCGGCGCCAACGTCGAGGCCATCAACAAGGGCGAGGACCGCGACCTCTTCAAGGGCGTCGTCGAGGCCGTCAACGCCAAGATCGGCCACGGCGAGTCCGCCCGCTCGGTCATCTGCCACTCCATGGACGACGTCCTCGCGGGCGTCGAGACGCTCGGCGGCTACCCCGTCGTCGTCCGCCCGTCCTTCACCATGGGCGGCGCCGGCTCCGGCTTCGCGCACGACGAGGACGAGCTGCGCCGCATCGCCGGACAGGGCCTGACGCTCTCGCCGACCACCGAGGTGCTCCTGGAGGAGTCCATCCTCGGCTGGAAGGAGTACGAGCTGGAGCTGATGCGCGACAAGAACGACAACGTCGTGGTCGTCTGCTCCATCGAGAACTTCGACCCGATGGGTGTCCACACCGGTGACTCGATCACCGTCGCCCCGGCGATGACGCTCACCGACCGCGAGTACCAGCGGCTGCGCGACATCGGCATCGCGATCATCCGCGAGGTCGGCGTCGACACCGGCGGCTGCAACATCCAGTTCGCCATCGACCCCGCCGACGGCCGGGTCATCGTGATCGAGATGAACCCGCGCGTCTCCCGCTCCTCGGCGCTCGCCTCGAAGGCCACCGGCTTCCCGATCGCCAAGATCGCCGCCAAGCTGGCCGTCGGCTACACGCTCGACGAGATCCCCAACGACATCACCGAGAAGACCCCGGCCTCCTTCGAGCCGACCCTCGACTACGTCGTCGTCAAGGCGCCCCGGTTCGCCTTCGAGAAGTTCCCCTCCGCCGACTCCACCCTCACCACCACCATGAAGTCGGTGGGCGAGGCCATGGCGATCGGCCGCAACTTCACCGAGGCCCTCCAGAAGGCGCTGCGCTCGCTGGAGAAGAAGGGCTCGCAGTTCGCCTTCACCGGTGAGCCCGGCGACAAGGCCGAGCTGCTGGCCGAGGCGGTCCGCCCGACCGACGGCCGGATCAACACCGTCATGCAGGCGATCCGGGCCGGCGCCACCCAGGAAGAGGTCTTCGACGCCACGAAGATCGACCCCTGGTTCGTCGACCAGCTCTTCCTGATCAAGGAGATCGCCGACGAGCTCGCCGCCGCCGACAAGCTCGGCCCCGAGCTGCTCGCCGAGGCCAAGCGGCACGGCTTCTCCGACGCGCAGATCGCCGACATCCGCAGCCTGCGCGAGGACGTCGTGCGCGAGGTGCGGCACGCGCTGGGCATCCGCCCGGTCTACAAGACGGTCGACACCTGCGCCGCCGAGTTCGCCGCGAAGACGCCGTACTTCTACTCCAGTTACGACGAGGAGAGCGAGGTCGCGCCCCGCACCAAGCCGGCGGTGATCATCCTCGGCTCCGGCCCCAACCGCATCGGCCAGGGCATCGAGTTCGACTACTCCTGCGTCCACGCCTCCTTCGCGCTGAGCGACGCGGGCTACGAGACCGTGATGGTCAACTGCAACCCGGAGACCGTCTCCACCGACTACGACACCTCCGACCGCCTGTACTTCGAGCCGCTGACGCTCGAGGACGTGCTGGAGATCGTGCACGCGGAGACGCTCGCCGGCCCGGTCGCCGGTGTCGTCGTCCAGCTCGGCGGCCAGACCCCGCTGGGCCTGTCGCAGGCGCTCAAGGACAACGGCGTGCCGGTCGTCGGCACCTCCCCGGAAGCCATCCACGCCGCCGAGGACCGCGGCGCCTTCGGCCGCGTCCTGGCCGAGGCCGGGCTCCCGGCCCCCAAGCACGGCACGGCCACCACCTTCGACGAGGCCAAGGCCATCGCCGACGAGATCGGCTACCCCGTCCTCGTGCGCCCCAGCTACGTGCTCGGCGGCCGCGGCATGGAGATCGTGTACGACGAGGCCCGGCTCTCCTCGTACATCGCCGAGTCCACCGAGATCAGCCCCACCCGGCCGGTCCTGGTCGACCGCTTCCTCGACGACGCGATCGAGATCGACGTCGACGCGCTCTACGACGGCACCGAGCTCTACCTCGGCGGCGTCATGGAGCACATCGAGGAAGCCGGCATCCACTCCGGCGACTCCGCCTGCGCGCTGCCCCCGATCACGCTCGGCGGCCACGACATCAAGCGGCTGCGGGCCTCCACCGAGGGCATCGCCAAGGGCGTCGGCGTACGCGGGCTGATCAACATCCAGTTCGCGCTCTCCGGCGACATCCTCTACGTCCTGGAGGCCAACCCGCGCGCCTCGCGCACCGTCCCCTTCACCTCGAAGGCGACCGCGGTCCCGCTCGCCAAGGCCGCGGCCCGCATCTCGCTGGGCGCGACCATCGCCGAGCTGCGCGCGGAGGGCCTGCTCCCGGCCGACGGCGACGGCGGCACCCTCCCGATGGACGCGCCGATCTCCGTCAAGGAGGCCGTCATGCCGTGGTCGCGCTTCCGCGACATCCACGGCCGCGGCGTCGACACCGTCCTCGGCCCGGAGATGCGCTCCACCGGCGAGGTCATGGGCATCGACTCGGTCTTCGGCACGGCGTACGCGAAGTCGCAGGCCGGCGCCTACGGCCCGCTGCCCACCAAGGGCCGCGCCTTCATCTCGGTCGCCAACCGCGACAAGCGCTCGATGATCTTCCCGGCGCGCGAACTCGTCGCCCACGGCTTCGAGCTGCTCGCCACCTCCGGCACCGCCGAGGTCCTCAAGCGCAACGGCATCAACGCCACGATCGTGCGCAAGCAGTCCGAGGGCGTGGGCCCGCAGGGCGAGAGGACCATCGTCCAGCTGATCCACGACGGCGAGGTCGACCTCATCGTCAACACGCCGTACGGGACGGGCGGCCGCCTCGACGGCTACGAGATCCGTACCGCGGCCGTGGCCCGGTCCGTGCCGTGCCTGACGACGGTCCAGGCGCTCGCCGCCGCCGTCCAGGGCATCGACGCGCTCACCCACGGAGGCGTCGGCGTCAGTTCCCTCCAGGAACACGCGGAACATCTGACCGCGGCCCGCGACTAGCAGACCGGCAGGGGGACACCGGAAACGGTGTCCCCCTCTCTGTGAGGACACCCCCGATGTACAAGTTCTTCTTCCGGCTGGTCTTCAAGCGGATGGACCCGGAGCAGGCCCACTACCTGGCCTTCCGGTGGATCCGCCTCGCCGCCCGCATCCCCGTGCTGCGCACCTTCGTCGCCGCCGTGCTCGCGCCCCGGTACAAGGAGCTGCGGACCGAGGCCCTCGGCCTGCGGATGCACGGCCCCTTCGGCCTCGCCGCCGGTTTCGACAAGAACGCCGTCGCGATCGACGGCATGTCGATGCTCGGCTTCGACCACATCGAGATCGGCACGGTCACCGGCGAGCGGCAGCCCGGCAACCCCAGGAAGCGCCTCTTCCGCCTCGTCGCGGACCGCGCGCTGATCAACCGCATGGGCTTCAACAACGAGGGTTCGGCCGCCGTCGCCGCCCGGCTGGCCGCCCGCAGGCCGGTCTTCCGGACCACGGTCGGCGTCAACATCGGCAAGACGAAGGTCGTGCCGGAGGCCGAAGCGGCCGGCGACTACGTGAAGTCCACCGAGCGGCTCGCCGCCCACGCCGACTACCTGGTCGTGAACGTCTCCTCGCCCAACACGCCCGGGCTGCGCAACCTCCAGGCCACCGAGGCGCTGCGGCCCCTGCTCAGCGCCGTGCGCGAGGCCGCCGACCGCACCGTCACCGGACGGCGGGTCCCGCTGCTCGTCAAGATCGCCCCGGACCTCGCGGACGAGGACGTCGACGCGGTCGCCGACCTCGCGGTCGAGCTGGGCCTGGACGGCATCATCGCGACCAACACCACCATCGCCCGCGACGGCCTCGGCCTGAAGTCCTCGCCGTCCCTGACCGGGGAGACCGGTGGGCTCTCCGGTGCCCCCCTCAAGGCACGCTCCCTGGAGGTGCTGGCCCGCCTCTACGCCCGCGTGGGCGACCGGATCACCCTGGTCGGTGTCGGGGGCATCGAGAACGCCGAGGACGCCTGGCAGCGCATCCTGGCCGGCGCCACGCTCGTCCAGGGCTACAGCGCCTTCATCTACGAGGGGCCGTTCTACGCCCGCGCCATCCACAAGGGCCTGGCCGCGCGCCTGGCCGCCTCCCCGTACGCCACCCTCGCCGAAGCCGTCGGCGCAGAAACCAGGAAGGCCACCGCATGAGCCCCGAACCGTTCGGCGCGCGCCTGCGCCGCGCCATGGACACCCGCGGTCCGCTGTGCGTCGGCATCGACCCGCACGCCTCGCTGCTCACCGCCTGGGGCCTGAACGACGACGTCGCCGGGCTCGAACGCTTCACCCGTACGGTCGTGGAGGCGCTGGCCGACCGGGTCGCCGTGCTCAAGCCGCAGTCCGCGTTCTTCGAGCGCTTCGGCTCGCGCGGCATCGCCGTCCTGGAGAAGGCGGTCGAAGAGGCGCGGGCGGCCGGCGCGCTCGTGCTGATGGACGCCAAGCGCGGCGACATCGGCTCCACCATGGGCGCCTACGCGGCGACCTACCTGGAGAAGGACTCGCCGCTGTTCTCGGACGCGGTCACCGTCTCGCCGTACCTCGGCTTCGGCTCGCTGCGTCCGGCGCTCGACGCCGCGGTCCTCTCCGGCGCGGGCGTCTTCGTACTCGCCCTCACCTCCAACCCGGAGGGTGCCGAGGTGCAGCGCGCCACCGCCGCCGACGGCCGTTCGCTGGCCCAGCTCATGCTCGACCACATGGCCGCCGAGAACGAGGGGATGACCCCGCTCGGCTCCGTCGGCGCGGTGGTCGGTGCCACGCTCGGGGACGCGGGAGCGAACCTGGCGATCAACGGCCCCCTGCTCGCTCCCGGGATCGGGGCGCAGGGCGCGACGCCCGCGGATCTGCCCGGTGTGTTCGGCGCCTCGGTGGGCAATGTGGTGCCCAGTGTGAGCCGCGGCGTGCTGAGCCAGGGACCGGACGTGGCGGGGCTGCGGGAGGCCGCCGAACGGCTCACGGACGAGATCCGGGCGGCCGTGGCGGGTAGGTGATCATGCCACGTAACAGGGTGTTGACTCTTTCCTGACCAAAAAACTCGGTTGTTATGCCTGAAATGTCCTGGTCGGCCAAGGCTGACCAGGACTTTTCGTTGGTTCTCGCTGACTCCGGCGGCCTTGGCCGCTAGTCTCCGTCGAGAGCCGACGTACACAAGTTGTCCGTCGCTCACCTGGTGTGGAGCGTTCAGCTTCCTCACCGGTCCGTATCCGACAGATCGACATCCGAGGTGACGTAGGCGTGGCTCTTCCGCCCCTTACCCCTGAACAGCGCGCAGCCGCGCTCGAAAAGGCCGCCGCGGCTCGCCGGGAGCGGGCCGAGGTCAAGAATCGACTCAAGCACTCCGGCGCCTCCCTCCACGAGGTCATCAAGCAGGGCCAGGAGAACGACGTCATCGGCAAGATGAAGGTCTCCGCCCTCCTGGAGTCCCTGCCGGGCGTGGGCAAGGTCCGCGCCAAGCAGATCATGGAGCGGCTCGGCATCTCCGAGAGCCGCAGGGTCCGGGGTCTCGGCTCCAACCAGATCGCATCCCTGGAGCGCGAGTTCGGCGGCAGCGCCGCCTGACGTTCTCAGGCACTCCTGAGAACCTGGATAATCGCTCCATGGCTGCAACATCCCGGGGGACGTCCCCCGTACCCCCGGACGTACGTCCGCGGCTGACCGTGCTCTCCGGCCCCTCCGGGGTCGGCAAGAGCACGGTCGTCGCTCATATGCGCAAGGTCCACCCCGAGGTCTGGCTCTCGGTGTCGGCGACGACCCGCAAGCCGCGCCCCGGTGAGCGCAACGGTGTCCACTACTTCTTCGTGGACAACGAGGAGTTCGACAAGCTGATCGCCAACGGCGAGCTGCTGGAGTGGGCCGAATTCGCGGGCAACCGCTACGGCACGCCCCGCCGCGCCGTGCTCGACCGCCTGGAGGCGGGCGAGCCGGTGCTGCTGGAGATCGATCTCCAGGGCGCCCGGCTGGTCCGGCAGTCGATGCCGGACGCACAGCTGGTCTTCCTGGCCCCGCCGAGCTGGGAGGAGCTGGTCCGCCGGCTCACCGGCCGCGGGACCGAGGCGCCCGAGGTGATCGAGCGCCGGCTCGGCGCCGCCAAGGTGGAACTGGCCGCCGAGGCCGAGTTCGATACGACACTGGTCAACACCTCCGTCGAGGACGTGGCCCGTGAGCTGCTAGCCTTGATGCTGGAGGTTTCCGGCCAACGTGCCGACAGCGACTGACGAAGTCGGCGCACAGGCCACCGCGGATCTCCGCACCGTCAAAGATTTCTTTGATCTTTACCCCCTTCGGAAGGCAGAGAGTGTCCTCTTCCATCACCACGCCCGAGGGCATCATCAACCCGCCGATTGATGAGCTCCTCGAGGCCACCGACTCGAAGTACAGCCTCGTGATCTACGCCGCCAAGCGCGCGCGCCAGATCAACGCGTACTACTCGCAGCTCGGCGAGGGTCTCCTGGAGTACGTCGGTCCGCTCGTCGACACCCACGTGCACGAGAAGCCGCTCTCGATCGCGCTCCGCGAGATCAACGCGGGCCTGCTCACCTCCGAGGCCATCGAGGGCCCCGCGCAGTAAGCAGGAATTGCACCTTCACCTCAGGCCCGGCGGCCACGGCTGCCGGGCCTGAGGTGTGTCCGGGGCGACAGCATCGGACCTGCCGCGGTGAGGCAGCATGGGGGTGTTCGTATCCGAGTGCGGGGAGACGCAGTGGACAAGCCGAAGGTCGTTCTGGGGGTCAGCGGGGGCATCGCCGCGTACAAGGCGTGCGAACTGCTGCGCCGGCTGACCGAGTCCGGTCATGACGTGCGCGTCGTACCGACCGAGTCGTCACTGCACTTCGTGGGCGCGGCCACCTGGTCGGCGCTCTCCGGCCACCCGGTCTCCACCGAGGTCTGGAACGACGTCCACGAGGTGCCGCACGTCCGGATCGGGCAGGGCGCCGATCTGGTGGTCGTCGCCCCCGCCACCGCCGACATGCTCGCCAAGGCGGCCCACGGCCTCGCCGACGACCTGCTCACCAACACACTCCTCACCGCCCGCTGTCCGGTCGTCTTCGCGCCCGCCATGCACACCGAGATGTGGGAGCACCCCGCCACCCAGGAGAACGTCGCCACCCTGCGCCGCCGGGGCGCCGTCGTCATCGAGCCCGCCGTCGGCCGGCTCACCGGCGTCGACACCGGCAAGGGCCGGCTGCCCGATCCCGGGGAGATCTTCGAGGTCTGCCGCCGGGTGCTGGCCCGCGGGCCCGTCGAACCCGACCTGGCCGGCCGCCACGTGGTCATCAGCGCCGGCGGCACGCGCGAGCCGCTCGACCCGGTGCGCTACCTCGGCAACCGCTCCTCCGGCAAGCAGGGCTACGCCCTGGCCCGCACCGCGGTCGCCCGCGGTGCCCGGGTCACCCTCGTCGAGGCCAACACCGGCCTGCCCGACCCGGCCGGCGCCGACGTGCTGCACGCGGGGACCGCCGTACAGCTCCGCGAGGCCGTGCTGAAGGCCGCCGCGGACGCCGACGTGGTCGTGATGGCGGCGGCGGTCGCCGACTTCCGCCCCGCCGAGTACGCCACGGGGAAGATCAAGAAGAAGGACGGCCAGGACCCCGCGCCCATCACGCTCGTCCGCAACCCCGACATCCTCGCCGAGGTGGCCGGCGAACGCGCCAGGCCGGAGCAGATCGTCGTCGGATTCGCCGCCGAGACCGACAACGTCCTCGCCAACGGCCGGGAGAAGCTCCGCCGCAAGGGCTGCGACCTCCTCGTGGTCAACGAGGTGGGGGAGCGCCGGACCTTCGGCTCCGAGGAGAACGAGGCGGTCGTGCTCGCGGCCGACGGCGGTGAGACCCAGGTGCCGTACGGGCCCAAGGAGGCGCTCGCCGACACGGTCTGGGATCTCGTGTCGTCGCGTCTCGGATGAAATTCTTGTGTCACGCCCGCAGTCGGTCCGAAACCCTTGAAATATGGGCGTAAATGGCATTGTCCGGGGTGGCGCGGCCCCCGTCGGCAGGCCGTGCCGCAGGTCACAGAACTCCCAAAGGGCGAGACATGTTGTCCGCCGAACGAAAGCGACCGATAAACTGGGGCCGGACCATGCCGGGCGCAGCTCCCGGCGGTCCGCCAAATGATCAGCCAGCAGCCGCTGCAACCCCAGGGAGCGATGTGTCCCGCCGTCTCTTCACCTCGGAATCCGTCACCGAGGGTCACCCCGACAAGATCGCTGACCAGATCAGCGACACCATTCTCGACGCACTGCTGCGCGAGGACCCCAGGTCCCGCGTCGCCGTCGAGACCCTGATCACGACCGGTCTGGTGCATGTTGCGGGTGAGGTCACGACCAAGGCCTACGCCGACATTCCGACCCTCGTACGCAACAAGGTCCTGGAGATCGGCTACGACTCCTCGAAGAAGGGCTTCGACGGCGCCTCCTGCGGTGTCTCGGTGTCCATCGGGGCGCAGTCTCCCGACATCGCGCAGGGTGTCGACACCGCGTACGAGAAGCGGGTCGAGGGCGATGAGGACGAGCTCGACAAGCAGGGCGCCGGCGACCAGGGCCTGATGTTCGGCTACGCCTGCGACGAGACGCCCGAGCTCATGCCGCTCCCGATCCACCTCGCGCACCGGCTCTCCCGCCGGCTCTCCGAGGTCCGCAAGAACGGGACCATCCCGTACCTGCGCCCCGACGGCAAGACCCAGGTCACCATCGAGTACGACGGCGACAAGGCCGTCCGTCTCGACACGGTCGTCGTCTCCTCGCAGCACGCCAGCGACATCGACCTCGACTCGCTGCTCGCGCCCGACATCCGCGAGTTCGTCGTCGAGCACGTGCTCGGACAGCTGATCGAGGACGGCATCAAGCTCGACACCGACGGCTACCGGCTGCTGGTCAACCCGACCGGGCGCTTCGAGATCGGCGGCCCGATGGGTGACGCCGGCCTGACCGGCCGCAAGATCATCATCGACACCTACGGCGGCATGGCCCGCCACGGCGGCGGTGCCTTCTCGGGCAAGGACCCGTCGAAGGTGGACCGCTCGGCCGCGTACGCCATGCGCTGGGTCGCCAAGAACGTCGTCGCCGCGGGCCTCGCCGCCCGTTGCGAGGTGCAGGTCGCGTACGCGATCGGCAAGGCGGAGCCGGTCGGCCTGTTCGTCGAGACGTTCGGCACCGCCGCCATCGACACCGAGAAGATCGAGCACGCCATCGGCGAGGTCTTCGACCTCCGCCCGGCCGCGATCATCCGCGACCTCGACCTGCTCCGCCCGATCTACGCCCAGACCGCGGCCTACGGCCACTTCGGCCGGGAGCTCCCCGACTTCACCTGGGAGCGCACCGACCGCGTGGACGCGCTGCGCGAGGCGGCCGGACTGTAGGACCGCCGCCTTTCGTCCGTACGCCGGGGCCCGGAGACCGCACGCGGTGTCCGGGCCCCGGTGTGTCCGGCCCCCGTACTCCCGCACCGGGGCCACTGTCAGTGCTGTCTGGTAGGGATGTGGCTGTGAGCAGCGACAACGAGCGATCCGCGGACCCCGGGGACGGGGCCCCGGAGCAGCTTGCGCTGATCCGGGAGACGGTGCGCAGGGCCAAGGTGCCGCGTGCCAAGCCGCGGACCTGGCGCGGTGCCGCGCTCGCCAAGGAGCTGCCGGTCGCCCGGGTACTGGTCAACAAGGGCCTGCTCCACCTCGACCAGTACTTCGACTACGCGGTGCCCGAGGAGCTCGACGCCGAGGCACGGCCCGGGGTGCGGGTGCGGGTGCGCTTCGGGGCCGGAGGACGCAATGTGCGCGGCGGCCGGCGCGAGGGCGGCGGGCTGATCGACGGATTCCTCATCGAGCGGCGCGCCGAATCGGACTACCCGGGCGCCCTCGCGGCGCTCGCCTACGTCGTATCGCCCGAACCGGTGCTGGGGCCCGATCTGCTCGCGCTCTCCCGCGCCGTCGCCGACCGCTACGCCGGCACCCTCGCCGATGTGCTCCAGCTCGCCGTCCCGCCCCGGAACGGCAGGGCCGAGTCCAGGCCCTCGCCCGAGCCGCTGCCACCGCTGCCCGCGCCGTCGGCGGGCAGCTGGGAGCGGTACGCCCAGGGGCCGGCGTTCCTGCGGGCGCTGGCCGAGGGCGGGGCGCCCCGGGCCGTCTGGACCGCGCTGCCCGGACCCCACTGGCCCGAGGAGATCGCCAGGGCCATGGCCGCGACCCTCGCTTCCGGGCGCGGCGCCCTCGTCGTCGTCCCGGACGGCCGGGCCGCCGCGCGGGTGGACGCCGCGCTCACCGGGCTGCTCGGCCCGGGACGCCACGCGCTGCTGACCGCCGACTCCGGGCCGGAGAAGCGGTACCGGGAGTGGCTCGCCGTGCGTCGCGGCTCGGTGCGCGCGGTCGTCGGGACCAGAGCGGCCATGTTCGCACCGGTCGCCGATCTCGGCCTGGTCGCCGTCTGGGACGACGGGGACGCCAGCCACAGCGATGACAACGCCCCCTTCCCGCACGTCCGCGAGGTGCTCGAACTGCGGGCCGCGCACGGCCGGTGCGCGTTCCTGCTCGGCGGCACGAACTGCACGGTGGAGGCCGCCCAGCTGGTGGAGAGCGGCTGGGCGCTGCCGCTGCGCGCGGAGCGGGAGCAGCTGCGGATCGCGGCGCCCCTGGTGCGCACGGTCGGCGACGGGGAGCTGGCGCGGGACGGTGCCGCGAGGGCCGCACGGCTGCCCAGCCTGGCCTGGCAGACCGTACGGGACGGGCTGCGCAGCGGCCCCGTCCTGGTCCAGGTGCCACGCCGGGGCTACGCGCCGCGGCTGGCCTGCGAGCGCTGCCGCGAGCCCGCCCGCTGCCGGCACTGCGCCGGACCGCTCCAGGCACCGGACCAGCGCGGCCTCGACTGCGCCTGGTGCGGGCGGGCCGAGACCGCCTGGCACTGCGTCGCCTGCGGTTCCAACCGGCTGCGGGCCCAGATCGTCGGCGCCCGCCGGACGGCCGAGGAGCTCGGCCGGGCGTTCCCCGCCGTGCCGGTGCGGACCTCCGGCCGCGACCACATCCTCGACTCGGTGCCGGACGTGCCGGCACTGGTCGTCAGCACACCCGGCGCCGAGCCCGTGGCGGAGGGCGGCTACGCGGCCGCGCTGCTGCTGGACGGCTGGGCGATGGTCGGCCGCCCCGATCTGCGGGCGGGAGAGGAGGCGCTGCGCCGGTGGACGGCCGCGGCCTCGCTGGTGCGGGGGCAGCCGGAGGGCGGCACGGTGGTGGTCGTCGCCGAGCCGACGCTGCGGCCGGTACAGGCCCTGGTGCGCTGGGATCCGGTCGGACATGCCCGCCGTGAGCTGGCGGAGCGGGCCGAGCTCGGCTTCCCCCCGGTGTCCCGGATGGCCTCGGTGACCGGTGCGCCGGAAGCGCTGGCCGCCTTTCTCGCGGCGGCCGAGCTGCCGCCGGAGGCCGAGGTGCTGGGCCCGGTCCCGGTGCCGGCCGGCGGACCGGGCAGGCCCCGCAGGCCGGGGGACTCACCGCCCGGGGAGTCCTGGGAGCGGGCGCTGCTCAGGGTGCCGCCGGGCAGTGGGGCGGCGCTGGCGGCCGCGCTGAAGGCCGCGCAGGCGGCGCGGATGTCCCGGGGGAGCGGCGAGCAGGTCCGGATCAGGGTGGATCCGCCGGACATCGGGTGACGGCGGGGCATGAGGCTGCCCCGCCGTGCGGCGGGCGCGGCGGGGCAGTGGTGGACGGGTCGGTCAGCCGTTGCGCGGGCCGGGGAAGACGCCGGGGCGCAGGTCCTCGCGCCGTGCCGGACGGTCCACCGACGGCTGCGGCGGCATGGAGCGGGCGGCGGGTACGGCGGGCAGCGCGGGTGTGCTGCCGGAGCCGGGCACGATGGGCAGGGCGCGCGGCACCGCGGTCTCCCCGGCGGCTTCGGCCGGCCCGGGCTGCCGGGCGTTGCGGCGAGCGCCGTAGCGGCGGTGCACCGCCTGCTTGGTGACCCCGAGCGCGGAGCCCACCGCGTCCCAGGAGAAGCCCAGCGAGCGGTCGAAGTCGACCGCGGCGGTGACCAGGGTCTCCACGCTGTCGCGCAGTTCCTGGGCCAGTCTGACGGTGGGGGCCGGGGCCCTGCCGTAGACGACGAAGCCCGTGGACGGGCCGGAGCGGCGCGGGCGGTAGACGTTGCCCAGTTGGGCGGTGAGCGTGCGCAGCGCGTCCACCTGCCGCCGGACCCGCTCGATGTCCCGCACCAGCAGATGCAGACTGGCCCTCGCTTGGGCGTCGTGGGTTGCGTGGTCGGCCATGAAGAAGCCTCTCGAACCGGCGTTGAAAGGGATCGGGCCGCACCGTGGCGGCTCGCTTCGGTCAATCTCTCTTGACCAACGCCTCAGCTGTGGATCTGGTCACGCTTCAGGGGCGCGTGCGCCTTTCAAAGGGGCGCACGGCCATGCGTACGCCCCCCGGCCGCCCAGCCCATAGACTTGTGCGTTGCTCGTCACCGCACGTTCCGGCCCGAGAGGCAGTCAGCCACCCATGAAGCTCGTCTTCGCAGGCACCCCCGAGGTAGCCGTACCCGCCCTGGACGCCCTGATCGCCTCCGAGCGGCACGAGGTGGCCGCCGTCGTGACCCGGCCCGACGCCCCTGCCGGGCGGGGCCGCCGGCTGGTCGCCAGCCCGGTCGCCGAGCGTGCCGAGGAGGCCGGCATCGAGGTGCTCAAGCCCAACCGGCCGCGCGACGAGGACTTCCTCGCCCGGCTGCGGGAGATCGCCCCGGACTGCTGTCCGGTCGTCGCCTACGGGGCGCTGCTCCCCAAGGAGGCGCTGGCCGTCCCCGCCCGCGGCTGGGTCAACCTCCACTTCTCGCTGCTGCCCGCCTGGCGCGGCGCGGCCCCCGTGCAGCACGCGGTCATGGCGGGGGACGAGGTGACCGGCGCGTCGACCTTCCTGATCGAGGAGGGGCTCGACTCCGGTCCGGTGTACGGCGTCCTCACCGAGGAGGTGCGCCCCACCGACACCAGCGGCGACCTGCTGACCCGGCTGGCGTTCGCCGGCGCGGGGCTGCTCGCCGCGACGATGGACGGCATCGAGGACGGCACGCTGCACGCCGTGCCGCAGCCGGCGGAAGGCGTCACCCTCGCCCCGAAGATCACCGTCGAGGACGCCCAGGTGCAGTGGTCGGCGCCCGCCCTGCGGGTCGACCGCGTGGTGCGCGGCTGCACCCCCGCCCCCGGCGCCTGGACGCTCTTCCGGGGGGAACGGCTGAAGCTGGTCCAGGTGGTGCCCGTCCTGGACCGCGCCGATCTGGCGCCCGGCGAGCTGTCCGCGGCCAAGAACAACGTCCACGTGGGCACCGGATCGCACGCCGTCGAGCTGCTCTGGGTCCAGCCGCAGGGCAAGAAGCCGATGCGGGCCGCGGACTGGGCCCGCGGGGTGCGGATCGCCCACGGCGAGCTGCTGGGCAGCTGAGTCCTTCCGGGGCCGGGGCGGCGACGTAGGCTGGGAGGGTTCGCCCCCTCACCATCAGCGGAGCACCTTTCACGTGAACGACCAGCAGCGTCGCCGTCCCGCCAAACCGCATCGCCGCCCCAGGAAGGACCCGGTCCGCTTCCTCGCCTTCGAAGCCCTCAGGGCCGTCGACGAACGGGACGCGTACGCCAACCTCGTCCTGCCCCCGCTGCTGAAGAAGGCACGCGCCAAGGGCGACTTCGACAGCCGGGACGCGGCGCTGGCGACGGAGCTGGTCTACGGCACGCTGCGCCGCCAGGGGACGTACGACGCGATCGTCGCGGCCTGCATCGACCGGCCGCTGCGCGAGGTCGACCCGCCGGTCCTGGACGTGATCGACATGGGCGTGCACCAGCTGCTCGGCACCCGTATCCCCACCCACGCCGCGGTCTCCGCCAGCGTGGAGCTGGCCCGGGTGGTGCTCGGTGAGGGACGGGCCAAATTCGTCAACGCCGTGCTGCGCAAGGTCTCCGCGGACGACCTCGACGGCTGGGTGGCCCGGGTGGCGCCGTCGTACGAGGAGGACCCCGAGGACCACCTCGCGGTCGTGCACTCGCATCCGCGCTGGGTCGTCTCGGCCCTGTGGGACGCGCTCGGCGGCGGCCGGGCCGGCATCGAGGACCTCCTCGAAGCGGACAACGAAAGGCCGGAGGTCACCCTGGTCGCCCGCCCCGGCCGCTCCACCACCGACGAGCTGCTCACCGCCCTCGGTGACGAGAACGGCCTGCCGGGCCGCTGGTCGCCCTATGCCGTGCGGATGGCGGAGGGCGGCGAGCCCGGCGCGCTGACCGCCGTCCAGGAGGGCCGGGCCGGGGTCCAGGACGAGGGCAGCCAGCTGGTGGCCGCCGCCCTCGCCAACGCGCCGGTGGAGGGCAGCGACAGCCGCTGGCTCGACGGCTGTGCCGGCCCCGGCGGCAAGGCCGCCCTGCTCGCCGCGCTCGCCGCCGAACGGGGCGCCGCCCTGCTCGCCGCCGAGAAGCAGCCGCACCGCGCCCGGCTCGTCGGGCGCGCACTGGCCGGCAACCCCGGTCCGTACCAGGTGATCACCGCCGACGGCACCCGCCCGCCGTGGCGGCCCGGCAGCTTCGACCGGGTCCTGATGGATGTGCCGTGCTCGGGCCTCGGTGCCCTGCGCCGCCGCCCGGAGGCCCGCTGGCGCCGCCGCAAGGAGGACCTGGAGAACTTCGCCCCGCTCCAACGCGCCCTGCTGCGCGAGGCGTTGAAGGCTGTACGGGTCGGCGGCGTCGTCGGCTACGCGACCTGCTCGCCGCATCTCGCGGAGACCCGGGTCGTCGTCGACGACGTGCTCAAGGGGCGGGGCGGTCAGCCCGTCGAGGCCGAGTGGGTGGACGCCCGCCCGCTGATGCCGGACGTGCCCGCGCTGGGCGACGGCCCCGACGTCCAGCTCTGGCCGCATCTGCACGGCACGGACGCGATGTACCTGGCCCTGTTGCGGCGTACCGCCTGAGAAGCCTGCCGGACGGGTGATCTCCTCCGCCCGGTCGGAGGTCCCCGGCGGGATCCGAACCGGCCGATGCGGGCCCGCGGCCTCCCGGGGCGCCCGCCGAGGGCCCGAAAAGCCCGTATCGCGCGGTCGGGGCGCCTCGATCGCGCGAACTGTAATGATCCCGTGAGGCTTTGGCCCGTACCAGGGCGGGGAAGCGGCGCGGAACATGGCAGGCTTGGGACATGGCCCAGATCAACCCCAGCATCCTGTCCGCCGACTTCGCCCGTCTCGCCGAGGAGGCGAAGGCGGTCGAAGGCGCCGACTGGCTCCACGTCGATGTGATGGACAACCACTTCGTGCCCAACCTGACCCTCGGCGTGCCGATCGTCGAATCGCTCAGCCGGGCCACGAAGACCCCGCTGGACTGCCATCTGATGATCGAGGACCCCGACCGCTGGGCGCCCCGGTACGTCGAGGCCGGCGCCGGTTCCGTCACCTTCCACGCGGAGGCGGCGGCGGCCCCCGTACGGCTGGCGCGGGAGATCCGGGCCAAGGGGGCCCGTGCCTCCATGGCGCTCAAGCCCGCGACGCCCGTCGAGCCGTACGAGGACCTGCTCCCCGAACTCGACATGCTGCTGATCATGACGGTGGAGCCGGGCTTCGGTGGCCAGGCCTTCCTGGACATCATGCTGCCGAAGATCCGCCGCACCCGTGAGCTGATCTCCAAGCACGGCCTCGAACTGTGGCTCCAGGTCGACGGCGGCGTCTCCGCCTCCACCATCGAGCGGTGCGCCGAGGCCGGTGCGGATGTCTTCGTCGCGGGTTCGGCGGTGTACGGGGCGGCGGACCCGGCCGAGGCGGTGCGGGCCCTGCGCGCCCAGGCGGACGGGGCCACCGCCTCGGCGGCCTGGGCGTGCGGCCACTGACACCGGAACCGACGCCCGCCGCCGATCACGGGTCGGCCGGGCCAAGGGCAGATGAACGCGGTCCGACGGGACCGGTCAGGGAACGCCGGATCTGACAGGATGAACGGCGTATCGAGAGTGTGAACAGCAGTGAGGAGATCGCGGTGTCTGCAATGTCGGCGGGCCGGTCCGCCCTGCGGATGGGGCCCGCGGAGCTGGTGCAGGCGGCGGCCATGGCCCGCCGCTTCTACCTCGAGGGAAAGTCGAAGATCCAGATCGCCGAGGAGTTCGGCGTCAGCCGCTTCAAGGTGGCCCGGGTCCTGGAGACGGCTCTTGAGCGCGATCTCGTACGGATCGAGATCCGCGTCCCCGCCGAGCTGGATGCCGAGCGCTCCGACGCGCTCCGCGCCCGCTACGGGCTGCGTCACGCGGTCGTCGTCGAGTCCCCGGCCGAGGAGCAGGACGACGCACCGGACCCGGAGAACCTGGGCGAGGTCGCGGCCGATCTCCTCGGCGAACTGGTGAACGAGGGCGATGTGCTCGGGCTGGCCTGGGGCCGGTCCACCATCCACATGGCCGCGGCGCTCGACCGGCTGCCGCCGTGCACGGTCGTCCAGCTCACCGGGGTGTACGACGCGGGGACGGCCGAGCGCGGCTCCGTCGAGGCGGTCCGGCGGGCCGCCCAGGTGTCCGGCGGCGAGGCCCACCCCATCTACGCCCCGATGCTGCTGCCCGATCCTGCCACGGCTGCCGCGCTGCGCCACCAGACCGGTATCGCCCGCGCCTTCGAGTACTTCGACAAGGTGACGGTCGCGGCGGTCTCCATCGGCTCCTGGGAGCCGGGCATCTCGACCGTCCACGACATGCTCAGCGACGAGGAGCGGGCGCACTACGCCTCGCTCGGCGTCGCGGCGGAGATGTCGGCGCACCTCTTCGACACCGAGGGCCGGCGGGTCGGCCGGGACCTGGGGGAGCGGTGCATCACGGTCGAGGCCGACCGGCTGCGCCGGATCCCCGAGGTGGTGGCGATCGCGGGCGGTCAGCGCAAGGCCGCGGCGATCGGGGCGGTGCTGAGGTCCGGGCTCGTCACCAGCCTGGTGACGGACACCGCGGCGGCCGACTATCTGCTGACGGAGTCGGCGGCGCCGCAGCGGCCTGCGCTGGAGCGTGCCGACCCGGACGGGGACTGAGCGGCCCCACGACCGCCCGCACACGCGACCGCCCGGACAGCGCGCGCTGTCCGGGCGGTCGCGTCCACGGGCGGGGCCTCAGTCCCGGGCCACGCCCAGGACCGTGGCCTCCAGATACTCCTCCGGCTGCTCGTACTGACTCACATCGGCCGGGTTGTAGCGCGGCGTCTGCCGTGACCAGTCGAGATTGCCGCGCATCCAGCTCCGCATGCCGTCCAGGTACGGCGTGAGCATCCAGGACAGCTGCGGGTACGCGGCCAGCAGCTCGGACTCGGCGGTCATGAAGCGCTCCGTCTCCGCCGTGGTCCGGGCGCAGACGTGTTCGAGCGCCTCCCGCTCGCCGTAGCCGCGGTGGTGCCGGACCAGATGGACGAGATTGTGGATCTCGCCGAGCACCTGTTCCTTCTCGTACGAATACACGTCATTGGCCCAGCACACGACGTTGCACGAGGCTTCCAGCGCGGTGATGAAGCGGGAGTCGTTGTGGATCGACTCGGGAGCCTCGATCCCGGCCACGATCTCTATCAGGTCCATGCAGACATGTATCGCACCGGTGTGACGGCGCTTGGCGATGTACGTCTCCTCCGACGGCACCACGCCGGCGGCCCGGTTCCCCGCCTCCCACGTGGTGGTCGTCGTGAGGTACGTGGTGAGGTGCCATGCGAACCGGGTGCGCCAGTGCGGGGCGGCGGTCGGTGTCGTCCGCTCCCACAGGTCGGCCAGGGCGACCACGGCGGCGGGGAGCTGCCCGTCCGGCAGGGTGCCGGGGGTGTCGTCCTCGATCACGGTCCGCATCAGCTCGACCACGTCGCGCACCCGCTCGGGGCTGCGGCCGAGATGGCCGTCGTCGAGCTGGTCGTCGACGAGAAACAGCCATACGAACCAGTCGGCGACGAGGTCGAGATTCTTGCTGTCCGCGGTCGGATACACCATGCCGACGAACGATCCGAAGTCCGCCTGCACGAAGCGGTCCCTGGCTGAATCACGGTGTACCAGACCGGTGTTGCGCGTCCATTCGTCGAGGTGGACTCGGGTGTGCCCGACGTTCGGGTTGGTTCGCTGGGGGAACGGGCAGTAGATGTCCGGCAGTTCGCTCTCCACGGGTGGGTCGTGATCCTCTCCGGTCGTACGTGTGACGGAAGTTGTGACCTTCCGGCTGTTCCTCCGGGGCGTAGACAAGACCCACGGGACCTGCGGGTTTTGAAGCTACCCGACCCCTTGTCACCAGGTCCAGGGCAGATGATCGCGAATGATTCCCCCGTCCTTCGGGTAAGGTCCGCCGGCAAGGCAGGTTCCGCCTGCCCGGGACGCCCGTCCGGTTCCCTTGGAGGAACGTACGAACGCGGGTGCCTTTTGTTGTGTCTTCCTGGAAGCGACTCGCTCCGTTTCATATGAAAAAATGAGCGTTATGCGTTTTCTTGAGCCCGGTACTGGTCGTTACACAGACTCCCCCTCGGTCCCGTACGACCTCACGTACGACGACGTCTTCATGGTCCCGGGCCGTTCGGCAGTCGGTTCCCGCCAGGGTGTCGACCTCTCCTCGCCCGACGGCACCGGCACCACCATCCCTCTCGTCGTGGCGAACATGACGGCCATCGCGGGCCGCCGGATGGCCGAAACGATCGCCCGCCGCGGTGGGCTCGTCGTCATCCCGCAGGACATCCCGATCGAGGTCGTCACCGACGTCATCTCCTGGGTGAAAACGCGACACCTGGTGCTCGACACGCCGATCGTGCTGGCCCCGGGCCAGACGGTCGCCGACGCCCTGTCGCTGTTGCCGAAGCGCGCGCACGGCGCGGGCGTCGTCGTCGACGAGGAGCAGCGGCCCGTCGGTGTCGTCACCGAGCACGACCTGGCCGGCGTCGACCGCTTCACCCAGCTCTCCGAGGTCATGTCCAAGGACCTGGTGCTGCTCGACTCGGACATCGACCCGCGCGACGCGTTCAACAAGCTGGACGGCGCCAACCGCAAGCTCGCCCCCGCGGTCGACGCGGACGGCCGGCTCGTCGGCATCCTCACCCGTAAGGCCGCACTGCGCGCCACCCTGTACACCCCCGCCACCGACGCCGCGGGCAGGCTGCGGATCGCCGCCGCCGTCGGGATCAACGGCGATGTCGCGGGCAAGGCCAAGCAGCTCCTGGACGCGGGCGTCGACACCCTCGTCGTGGACACCGCCCACGGCCACCAGGAGTCCATGATCAACGCGGTCCGGGCCGTCCGCGCGCTCGACCCGCAGGTCCCGATCGTCGCGGGCAACATCGTCGCCGCCGAGGGGGTGCGCGACCTCGTCGAGGCCGGCGCGGACATCATCAAGGTCGGTGTCGGACCCGGCGCCATGTGCACCACCCGGATGATGACGGGTGTGGGCCGGCCCCAGTTCTCCGCCGTTCTGGAGTGCGCCGCCGAGGCGAAGAAGTACGGCAAGCACGTCTGGGCGGACGGTGGTGTCCGGCACCCGCGCGATGTCGCCATGGCGCTCGCCGCCGGTGCGTCCAACGTGATGATCGGCTCCTGGTTCGCCGGCACGTACGAGTCGCCCGGCGACCTCCAGCAGTCCGCCGACGGCCGCTTCTACAAGGAGTCCTTCGGCATGGCGTCGGCGCGCGCCGTGAAGAACCGCACGTCGGACGAGTCCGCGTACGACCGGGCCCGCAAGGCGCTCTTCGAGGAGGGCATCTCCACCTCGCGGATGTTCCTGGATGCGGCCAGGCCGGGCGTCGAGGACCTGATCGACTCGATCATCGCGGGCGTCCGCTCCTCCTGCACCTACGCCGGTGCGGGCTCGCTGGCCGAGTTCGCCGAGAAGGCGGTCGTCGGGGTGCAGAGCGCCGCCGGATACGCCGAGGGCAAGCCGCTGCACGCCAGCTGGAGCTGATCCCGCAGTGCCGCGACGCCGGTGCCCCTCCAGGCCGTTCGGGCCGGGAGGGGCACCGGCGTCTCGGGGTGCTTCCGGCGGAGGGCACGGATGTCCGGTTCCGGACCTCGGTGCACCCCCAATTGCCGGTCCGCCTAAGTAACATGAATCCCAATCAGTTGCCCGTTCCTCCGTGGTAAGGGATCTCATGTCCTTCTTCACCGACCTGGCCCATCAGTACATCGACGGAGAGTGGAGGTCGGGCAAGGGTTCCTGGGACATCATCGACTTCAATCCGTACAACGGGGAGAAGCTCGCCTCGATCACGGTCGCCACGGCCGACGAGGTGGACCAGGCCTACCGGTCCGCGCAGGACGCCCAGCGGGCCTGGGGCGACACCAACCCGTATGCCAGGCGGATGGTGCTGGAGCGGGCGCTGCGCATCGTCGAGGAGCGGGAGTCCGAGATCGGTGACGCGATCGTCGCGGAGCTGGGCGGCACCCGGCTGAAGGCGGCCTTCGAGCTGCATCTCGCCAAGGAGTTCCTGCGGGAGTCGGTCCAGCTCGCGCTGCGGCCCACCGGGCAGATGCTGCCCTCGCCGACCGAGGGCAAGGAGAACCGCGTCTACCGGGTGCCCGTCGGCGTCGTGGGCGTCATCAGCCCCTTCAACTTCCCCTTCCTGCTGTCGCTGAAGTCGGTCGCCCCCGCCCTGGCGCTCGGCAACGCGGTGGTGCTCAAGCCGCACCAGAACACCCCGGTCTGCGGCGGGACGCTGGTGGCGAAGGTGTTCGAGGAGGCCGGGCTGCCGGCCGGCCTGCTCAACGTCGTGGTCACCGACATCGCCGAGATCGGCGACGCCCTGCTGGAGCACCCCGTCCCGCAGGTCATCTCCTTCACCGGCTCGGACAAGGTGGGGCGGCACGTCGCCACGGTCTGCGCGGCGAACCTCAAGCGCGCCGTGCTCGAACTGGGCGGCAACAGCGCGCTGATCGTCCTCGACGACGCCGATCTGGACTACGCCGTGGACGCGGCCGTGTTCAGCCGGTACGTGCACCAGGGACAGGTCTGCATGGCGGCCAACCGGATCCTGGTCGACCGGGCGGTGGAGAAGGAGTTCACCGAGAAGTTCGTCGCCAAGGTCGCCTCGCTGCCGGTCGGCGACCCGGCCGACCCGGAGACCGTGATCGGCCCGCTGATCAACTCCTCGCAGGCCGAGGCGATCTCCTCGCTCGTCGAGCAGACCGTGGCGGCCGGTGCGACGGCCCTGCTGCACGGCCGGACCGAGGGCAATCTGGTGAGCCCGTCCGTGCTGACCGGCCTGGCCGCCGATTCCCCCGTCCTGTCCCAGGAGATCTTCGGCCCGGTCGCGCTCATCGTGCCGTTCGACGGCGAGGACGAGGCCGTCCGGATCGCCAACGACACCCCGTACGGGCTGAGCGGTGCGGTGCACACCGGCGACATCGAGCGCGGCGTACGGGTCGGGCAGCGCATCCACACCGGCATGATCCACATCAACGACGGCACGGTCCACGACGAGCCGATCGTGCCCTTCGGCGGCGAGAAGAGCTCCGGCCTCGGCCGGCTGAACGGCGACGCGATGGCCGAGGCCTTCACCACCCAGAAGTGGATCTCGGTGCAGCACGGCCGCTCGCGGTTCCCGTTCTGACCGGTCACGCCCTGCTGTGAGCGCGCCCGGCCGGGCGCGCCATGGTCTACTTCGGGGGCGGCCCGTGCCGCCCCCGACACCGGCCATCGCAGAGAAGTGAACCGCCCGAAGTGCGCCTGAACGACCTCGACGAACGCATCGTCCACGCCCTCGCCGAAGACGCCCGGCGCTCCTACGCCGACATCGGCGCGATGATCGGCCTGTCCGCCCCCGCCGTGAAGCGCCGGGTGGACCGGCTGCGCGCCGAGGGCGCCATCACCGGCTTCACGGTCCGGGTGGACCCGGCGGCGCTGGGCTGGGAGACCGAGGGGTTCATCGAGATCTACTGCAGCCGCAACACCTCGCCCGAGGCGATCAAGCAGGGACTCGCGCGCTATCCGGAGATCGCGTCGGCCTCCACGGTGACGGGGGAGGCCGACGCGATCGTGCAGGTCTTCGCCGCGGACATGCGCCACTTCGAGCAGGTCCTGGAGCGGATCGCGGGCGAACCGTACGTGGAGCGGACGAAGTCCGTGCTGGTGCTGTCGCCGCTGCTGCGGCGGTACTCCTCGGGTGCGCCGGAGTAGCTCCCGCGCACCGGACCGCATGAGACCTGGGTCACCCTTTTGACCTGCGCAGACGCCCCACGCAATGAATCGCCGCGCACGGCCGTCGGCGCGCAATGGATCGACGGTGTACGCGCAACGCTCGCGCCTTGTCCGGTGCGAGCGGCGGACCGTACCTTCGATACGTCCCCGCCAGCCCGCACCGTCCGAGGTCAGCCATGCCGCCGTTGCGCACCGCCCTGCTCCAGAACTCCGGACGACCCGGGCACGTGGCCGAGAACATCGAGGTGCTCGACGGCGCCGCGCGGCGAGCGGCGGATGCCGGGGCGCGGCTCCTGGTCTGCCCCGAACTCTTCCTGACCGGATACGCGATCGGCGCCGATGTGCCCCGGCTGGCCGAGCCGGCCGACGGGCCGTCCGCCCTGGCCGTCGGCGAGATCGCCGCACGGCACGGGCTCGCCGTCCTCTACGGCTACCCGGAGCGCGCGGGCGAGCAGATCTTCAACGCCGCGCAGCTCATCGGCCCGGACGGCACGGCGCTCGCCGGCTACCGCAAGACCCACCTCTTCGGCGGCTTCGAGCAGGAGTGGTTCACCCCGGGCGAGCAGACCGTGGTCCAGGCCGAACTGGACGGCGTACGCATCGGGATCATGATCTGCTACGACGTGGAGTTCCCGGAGAACGTCCGCGCCCACGCCCTCGCGGGCACCGATCTGCTCCTGGTGCCCACCGCGCAGATGCACCCCTTCCAGTTCGTCGCCGAGTCCGTCGTGCCCGTCCGGGCCTTCGAGAACCAGATGTACGTGGCGTACGTCAACAGGACCGGCCCGGAGGGCGAGTTCGAGTTCGTCGGGCTGAGCTGCCTGGCCGGCCCCGACGGCGCCGTCCGCAGCCGCGCCGGACGCGGCAAGGAACTGGTCGTCGGCGAGGTGGACCCCGCGCTGCTCAGCGCCTCGCGGACCGCGAACCCGTATCTGCACGACCGCCGCCCCGGTCTGTACGGCTCCCTCGTCTGAGCCCGCCCTCCCCGTTCCAGTTCTTCATCCGCGCAAGGAGTCCGTACCCCATGACGTCCACGGTGCCCAACGCCGTCCAGCACACCGACGCCACCGAGCCGATCACCATGTTCGGGCCGGACTTCCCCTACGCGTACGACGACTTCCTGGCGCACCCCGCCGGGATCGGGCAGATACCCGCGACCGGGCACGGCACCGAGGTGGCCGTCATCGGCGGCGGGCTCTCCGGCATCGTGGCCGCGTACGAGCTGATGAAGATGGGGCTCAGGCCCGTCGTCTACGAGGCGGACCGGATCGGCGGACGGCTGCGCACCGTCGGCTTCGAGGGCTGCGATCCGCAGCTCACCGCCGAGATGGGCGCGATGCGCTTCCCGCCGTCCTCCACCGCGCTCCAGCACTACATCGACCTGGTCGGCCTGGAGACGAAGCCGTTCCCCAACCCGCTCTCCGCGGCCACCCCCTCGACCGTCGTCGACCTCAAGGGCGAGTCGCACTACGCGCGGACCATCGACGACCTGCCGCAGGTCTACCGCGATGTGATGGACGCCTGGAACCGCTGCCTGGAGGAGGGCGCGGACTTCTCCGACATGAACCGCGCGATGCGTGAGCGCGACGTGCCGCGCATCCGGGAGATCTGGGCGGAGCTCGTCAAGAAGCTCGACAACCAGACCTTCTACGGATTCCTCTGCGACTCCGACGCCTTCAAGTCGTTCCGGCACCGGGAGATCTTCGGCCAGGTCGGCTTCGGCACCGGCGGCTGGGACACCGACTTCCCCAACTCCATCCTGGAGATCCTGCGCGTCGTCTACACCGAGGCGGACGACCACCACCGGGGAATCGTCGGCGGCAGTCAGCAGCTCCCGCTGCGGCTCTGGGACCGCGAGCCGCAGAAGATCGTCCACTGGCCGCTCGGTACGTCGCTGTCCTCGCTGCACGACGGTGGGCCGCGCCCCGCCGTGACCCGGCTGAACCGCACCGCCGGCAACCGGATCACCGTCACCGACTCCACCGGCGACATCCGTACCTACCCGGCCGCGATCTTCACCGGGCAGTCCTGGCTGCTGCTCTCGAAGATCGACTGCGACGACGCGCTCTTCCCGATCGACCACTGGACGGCGATGGAGCGCACCCACTACATGGAGTCGTCCAAGCTCTTCGTCCCCGTCGACCGGCCGTTCTGGCTGGACAAGGACGCGGCCACGGGGCGGGACACCATGTCGATGACGCTCACCGACCGGATGACCCGGGGGACGTACCTCCTGGACGACGGCCCCGACCGGCCCGCCGTCATCTGTCTCTCGTACACCTGGTGCGACGACAGCCTGAAGTGGCTGCCGCTCTCCCCGAACGAGCGCATGGACGTCATGCTCAAGTCGCTCGGCGAGATCTACCCGGACGTCGACATCAGGAAGCACGTCATCGGCAACCCGGTGACGGTGTCCTGGGAGAACGAGCCCTGGTTCATGGGGGCGTTCAAGGCCAACCTGCCGGGCCACTACCGCTACCAGCGGCGGCTGTTCACCCACTTCATGCAGGACCGGCTGCCCGCCGACCGCCGGGGTCTGTTCCTCGCGGGCGACGACATCTCCTGGACGGCCGGATGGGCCGAGGGCGCCGTACAGACCGCGCTCAACGCCGTCTGGGGCGTGATGACCCAGTTCGGCGGCGCGACCGATGCGACGAACCCCGGCCCCGGCGACGTCTTCGACGACATCGCCCCGGTCGAACTCCCGGAGGACTGAGGGGCGTTACGGATTCCGTTACGCGGGCCGGCAGACGCTGCGCTGCCGGCCGAGGCCCGAGATCTCGACCTCCATCACATCGCCCGGACCCAGGTAGGGGAAGCGGCCGGACAGCGCCACGCCCTGCGGGGTACCGGTGTTGATGATGTCGCCCGGCTCCAGCACCAGATACTGCGACAGGTGGTGCACCAGATGCGCCACGCTGAAGATCATGTCCGCGGTGCTGGAGTCCTGACGCGGCTCGCCGTTGACATGGCTGCGCAACCGCAGCTGCTGCGGGTCGCCGACCTCGTCGGCGGTCACCAGCACCGGGCCGAGCGGGTTGAAGGTGGCGCAGCTCTTGCCCTTGGACCACTGCCCGCCGGATTCCTCCAGCTGGAAGGCGCGTTCGGAGACGTCGTTGCTGACGGCGTAGCCCGCGATGTGCGCGGCGGCGTCGGCGGGGGAGTCCAGGTAGGAGGCGCGGCGGCCGATGACGACGGCCAGCTCCACCTCCCAGTCCGTCTTCTTCGAGCCGCGCGGGATCAGCACGTCGTCGTACGGGCCGACGACGGTGTTCGGCGACTTGTAGAAGAGGATCGGCTGCTCGGGCGGCTCGGCGCCCGACTCCGCCGCGTGGGCCGCGTAGTTCTGGCCGATGCAGAGCAGTGCGGAGGGCCGGGCCACGGGGGCGCCGATCCGCAGGCCCGTGATGTCGGTCTCCGGGAGCACCGGCTCGGCGGGCACCAGATGCGGGTTGTCGGCGAGCGCGGCGAGGAACGCGCCGTCGATGTCGTCGGTGATGCCGGACAGGTCGTGGTGACGGCCCTCGGGGCAGACGAGGACCGGGCGCTCGTGGCCCGGCTCGCCGATGCGCATCAGTCGCATGAAGTGAAATCTCCTGAACGGTACGGGGGTCGAGGGCTCGATGAGCCCTTAATGCAGGCGAGTGAGGGCGTCCGCGGTGACGGCGTGGGCCGGGGGGCGCCCGGCGAGCAGCCGCAGCACCTCGTCGACCGCGCTCGCGCCGAGCCGCTGCCGGCACTCGACGCTGCCCGCCGCCTGGTGCGGGGTGAGCAGTACGTTCGGCAGGGCACGGAAGGGGTGGCCGGCGGGCAGCGGCTCGGCGTCGAAGACATCGATCGCCGCGTCCAGCCGGCCCGTGGCCAGCTCGGCGAGGAGCGCGTCCTCGTCGACCAGCCAGGACCTGGCGGTGTTCACCAGACCCGCCCCGTCCGGCATCAGCGCCAGCTGCGCGGCACCGATCATCCGGCGGGTCTCCTCGGTGACCGGCGCGTGCACGGCCACGATCCTGCTGCGCGAGAGCAGCGTTTCGAGGGGTACGGACTCGACGCCGAGCTCCTCGGCGTCCGCGTCGGACAGGTACGGGTCGGTGACGCTCACCCGGGCGCCCATCGCCCGCACCAGGGCGATGTAGGCGCGCCCGGTGCGGGAGGCGCCGATCACGCCGATGTCGCTGCCGTGGATCTCGTGGCGCGGCGGCGCCTCGCTCGCCGCATCCCACTCCAGCCCGCCGCGCAGGGCGTGGTCGAAGCGGTGGACGCGGTGGAGCAGCGAGAGCGTGAACGCGAGGGCCACCTCGGCGACCGGGCGGGCCATCTCGTCACCGGCCTGGGTGACCAGGATGCCCCGCCGGAAGACCTCCTCGGTGACATAGGGAGCGACCGCGGAACCGGTGTGCGCCACCAGCTCCAGCCGGTCGGCCGACGCCAGGAGCCCGGCGTCCACCTGCGGCGCCCGCCACGAGGTGATCAGCGCACGGGCGCCGGGCAGCGCGGCCGCGACCGCGGCCCGGTCGCAGTGGTCGTCGACGACGGTGAGCGCGGCCGCCCGCTCCAGCTCCCGCCACACGCCGGCGGTGAAGAACTGGGCCCGCAGCCGAGGCGGTACGGCGACGACCACCCGGGAGCGGTCGGCAGGGTCAGGAGAGCCAGGCATCGAGGTGCTCCGCAACGAAGGCGTCATCGGTCAGCCAAGGGTAGGCCGCGGCCACCCGGCTGATCTCCTCGGCCTGTCCGGGGGAGAGCGTCTCGGCCGGGTCCAGGCACCGGATGTTCGCCAGCAGGCCCTGGCGGCGCAGCACTTCGTGCACGCCGGCGATGCAGCCGCGGAACGCGCCGCGCACATCGAAGACGGCGCTGTTGGCGTCGGTCAGCTCCGGGCGCCGGGCCAGGCAGCGCACCATCGCCCCGTGGTCCCCGCCGCGCGCCCTGCGGACGTCCTCCAGGAGGGTCACCGCGGAGCCGGTCCACACGGCCCACTGGCCGAGGAGCCCGCCCGCGAACCAGCGCGGAGTGCCGCCCGCCGTCTCGTACGGAGTGAGCAGATCACCGATGATGTCGTCGTCGTTGCCGGTGTACAGCGCCACCTCGTCGGCCCGGTCAGCGGCGGCCACGGCACGTACGACATCGGCGGTGCGGTAGCGGTCGAACGGGGCGATCTTCACCGCGACGGTGTTCGGCAGATCGGTGAACGACGACCAGAAGTGCGGCGACAGATAGCGTCCGCCGACGGCCTCCTGGAGGTAGAAGCCGATCACCGGCAGCACCTCGCCGACCGCCCGCGCCCGCTCCAGCAGCCCCTTCTCGTCCGCACCGGGCACGGCCGGGCTGAGCAGCACCGCGTCGTAGCCGAGCGCGGCGGCGGTCTCGGCCTCGGCGACGGCCTGCGCCGTGTAGCCGCAAACACCGGCGACCTTGATGAACGGGCGGCCGGCCTCGGCGTCGATCGTCTCGGCGGCGAGCTCCAGGACCGGCCGGAACAGACCGACCTCCGGTTCGCGGATCTCGAACTGGGTGGTGTGCACGGCGACGGCGACGCCGCCCGCGCCCGAGGCGAGGTAGTAGCGGGTCAGCGCGCGCTGCCGGCGCTCGTCGAAGGAGCCGTCGTCGTGCAGGGCGAGCGGGTGCGCGGGGATCACGGCACCGCGGGCGAGTGCGTCCAGGGCGGGGGCCGGCACGGGGGAGGGAGTGGACATGGAGTGGATCAGAACCTTCCGTCACGGACCTGGAACTTGGTGGGCTTGCCGGACAGCGGCAGCCCGCGGCGCAGCCAGTCGGCCTGCCACTCGACGAGGGTGCGCAGGGTGACGTCCGGGTAGCCGAACAGCGCGTGGCAGCGGCTCGCGTCGGAGAGCAGCGCGGTGGGCGCCTCCGCGCCGGCGAGGACCGGCTCCTTGCCGAACTCCTCGCCGAACCACTGGGCGATGCGGCGCACCGAGGCGGTCTCGGGGCCGGTGAGGTTGAGGGTGAACGCCTCGCCGTCGGTGGCGTGCAGCAGCGAGCGCAGGGCGACCTCGTTGGCGTACCCCTGCCACACCACGTTGGCGTGACCGGTGGTCACATCGACGGGCTCGCCCGCCTGGACCCGGTAGGCGATGTCGGCGAGTACGCCGTAGCGCAGGTCGACCGCGTAGTTGAGGCGGATGTTGGCGACCCTGGTGCCACGGGTCAGCGCCGCGTGGCCGAAGATCCGCTCCCGGCCCAGGCACGACATGGCGTACTCGCCGACCGGGCCGACCGGGTCGCTCTCGGTGCAGCCGCCGGAGGAGACGGGCACCAGCGGGTACACATTGCCGGTGGAGAACGCGGCGATCCGCGCCCCCGACCAGCGGCGCGCCACCCGGTCCGGCATGGCGGCGTTGACCGCCCAGGCGTGCGAAGGCGCCCCGGCGGAGCCGAACTTGGCGCCGACCATGAAGACGACGTTCCCGGCGTCCGGCAGTCCGGCCAGATCGGCGGCCGGGTCCATCAGGTCGAAGGCCACGGTGGAGACCCCGGCGGCCTCCAGCTCGTCGGCGGCGGACTTGTCGGACCAGCGGGAGACCGCGTACACGGTCACGTCCTGGCGGCCCGCGGCGTCCAGCGCCCGGCGGGCCAGCCGGCACAGGCTGGGGCCCATCTTGCCGCCGGCGCCGAGCACCAGCAGATCGCCTTCGAGGCGGCCGAGATCGGCGACGAGTGCGGGGGAGGGGGTGGCGAGCCGCTCTTCGAGCGCGGCCTCATCGGTGAACATTCGTAGCTATCCCTTGATTCCGGACGCGGTGACGCCCTCGGTGAAGTAGCGCTGGCCCACCATGTACGCGGCGAAGATGGGCACGAACGCGATGACGGAGCCGGAGAGCACCACGTTGAGCGGCACGTTCTGCTGCTGGAGCGAGGCGATGCCGACGGTGAGGGTGCGCATGTCGGTGGACTGGCCGATGACCAGCGGCCACAGGAAGTCGTTCCAGTGCCACAGGAAGACGAAGACGCCGAGCGTGGCCAGGATCGGCTTCAGCAGAGGCAGCACGATCCGGTAGAAGATCTGCCACTCGTTGCAGCCGTCCAGCCGGGCCGCCTCGAACAGTTCGTCCGGCAGCCCCTGGATGAACTGCCGCATCAGGAACACCGCCTGGGCGTTGGCCAGGGTCGGCACGATCAGACCCCAGTACGTGTCGACGCCGCCCAACTTCGCGATCATCGCGAAGGTCGGGATCATCGTGACGTGGTACGGGACCATCACCATCGACAGGAACGACCAGAACATCGTCTCCCGGCCCGGGAAGCGCTTCTTGGCGAAGGCGTACCCGGCGAGCGAGGCGAGCAGCAGCACGCCGACGACCGAGACGACCGAGTAGATCAGTGTGTTGAACAGCCAGCGCGGCACGTCCTGGGAGTTCATGACGGTGTCGTACGCCTCGCCGGTCAGCGGCCACGGCAGCAGACTTCCGGGGAACTCCACCGCCGCGGACGGCTTCAGGGAGAGCACGACCATCGCGTAGAACGGGAAGACCGTCACGAGCGCGGCCACCGTCAGCAGCACGGCGCGGCCGATCCGGCCGGCCCGGGTGGGCCGCATGCCGTACGGGACGGTGTCCTGCTCCGAGAGCTTGCGCAGCTTGCGTTCGGCGCGGCGCGCGGCCCGGTCGGGGGCCGCGGGTGCCTCCGGGGCGGGCGGGGTCTCGGTCTGGGCGGGTGCTGCGGTCATGGTCACTGGTCCTTCCCGATCACGAGCCGCTGGATCACCGCGACCACCACGGTCAGCGCGAAGAGCGCGACGCCGATGGCGGAGGCGTAACCCAGGTCGAAGTACTTGAAGCCCGCGTCGTAGAGCTGGAAGACGAGCGTGTAGCTGGCGTTGGCGGGGCCGCCGCCGGTCATCGTGTAGACCGCGTCGAAGACCTGGAACGACGCCGTCGTCTCGATCACGGCGAGGAAGAACAGGGCGGGCTTGAGCTGCGGCAGCACGATGTACCGGAACCGCTGCCAGGGGCCCGCGCCGTCGGTCAGCGCCGCCTCCTCCAGCTCACGCGGAATGTCCTGCATCCGGGCCAGCAGGATGAGCATCCCGTACCCGAAGCGGGACCAGACGCCGACGATCGCGAGCGCGGGCAGCACCAGCACGTCGTCGGAGAGCCAGGAGCCCTCGGACATCCCGAACCAGCTCATCAGGGTGGACCACGGCCCACCGGTGGAGAAGATCCAGACGAAGACGGTGGCGGCCAGCACCAGCGAGGTGACGACCGGCAGGAAGAACACCGACCGGAAGAACTTGGCGCCGCGGAACGCGCGGCGGGTGATCAGCGCCAGGGACACCGAGGCGATCAGCGTGCCCGGCACCGCGAGCACGGTGTAGAGGACCGTGACCTTCAGCGCCTGCCAGAACAGCGGGTCGTCCCAGAGACGGGTGAAGTTGTCCAGCCCGATGAAGCTGCCGCCGCCCGTGAGGGTGTAGTCGGTGAAGCTCATCAGCACCCCGGCGATGCCCGGACCGAACCGGAACGCCAGGAAGAGCAGGAAGCACGGAAGGACGAAGAGCAGGCCGATCCGGGCCTCGCGGCGCGCCTGCGGCCCGCTGCGACGGCCCCGGCGGGTTGGTTCCGCGACGACTGCCACGGGGATCTCCTTGCGGTACGGGGGAATTGCGGGGGGTCGGGGGCGGGGCCCCCGGGGAGGGCGGTTGCGGGATCCGGGTGCGGCCGGATCCCGCAACCGCGCCCGATCAGCGGCCGAGCATCGCCTGAGCGGCCTTCTGCGCGGCGTTCAGCGCCTCCTGCGGGCTCTTCTTGCCCAGCAGCGCCGCCTGGATCTCGGGCGCGAGCACGCCCTGGACCTCACGGGCCTTGTCCTGGAGCGGGCCCACGGTCATGCTCGGCAGCGTGGCGCCGACCGCCGTCTGAAGGGCGTCGTCCGGGTACAGGTCGCCGCCGGACTTGCGGGCCGGGAAGTAGCCCGCGGCCTTCTGCAGGCCAGCCGCGTTCTTCGACTCGGCGACGAAGTTCAGCCAGTCGCCGGTGTTCTTCTTGTCGGCGCCCTTCAGCATCGACAGCGCGCCGACCGTGCCGTAGCCGACCGGCTTCACGTCCTTCAGCGGCGGCTGGACGACGATGTTCTCCTTGCCCCAGAAGGGCTCGACGTCCGCCGGGGTGTTCTGCCAGGTGCAGGCGACCTTGCCCTTGGCGGTCGGGGTCTGCTCCAGCTTGGGCGTGGTGGTGACCAGGTCCTTGTCGGTGTAGCCGCCGGCGACGAGCTTCTTCAGGTACGTCAGCGCCTTGACGCCGGCCGCGTCGTTGAAGGTGACGTTCTTGCCGTCCTCGGAGAAGACGTCGCCGCCGGCCTGCCAGAGCAGCGGGTAGAAGGTCATGTTCAGGGTCTGCTGGGTGTCGCCGTAGTAGGTGGTGGCGTAGTAGCCCTTCTCCTTCAGCTTCGGGGCCAGTGCCTCCAGCTCCGCCCAGCTCGTGGGGTAGGTCTTCTCGCCGATCGCGGCGAACACCCGCTTGTCGCAGATCAGCGGGTTGGCGCTGGTCAGGATCGGGGTGGCGAGGGCCTTGCCGTCGATGGTGACGGACTTCAGGGCGAAGTCCGTGTAGTCCGACTTGGCGTCGGTCGGCATGTACTCGTCGGCCGGGACGATGCTCTTGGCGTACTTCGGCAGCTGGTCCGGGATCAGGTAGACCGCGTCCGGGCCCTTGCCGGAGGCGATCGCGGTGGCCAGCGCGGTGTCGCGGTTGGCCCACGGGAAGGTCTCCACCTTCACCTTGACGCCCGAGTGCTCCTTCTCGAACGCCTTGATCAGGCCGTCCCAGTACGCCTTGTTCTTGGCCTCGTCGAAGATGACCGGGTAGGTCCACATGGTGACGGTGTTGTCGTCGCTGCCGCTGCCGGAACAGCCGGCCAGCACACCGGCGGCGAGCGCGGTCGCCACCACGGGGGCGGCCACGGCGCGGACTCTGGAACGGCGGGTGAGGAGACGGGACATGAGGTGGTCCTCCGAGGACGTGAGGGTGGGGCGGGAAGAGGGCGAGCCCGGTCCGGTCGGAACGACAGGCCCTTCGGGGGGAGTCACTGCGCCGGGACCGTCTGGACGGTGCCGGTGTGCCGGGCACGTTCGGCGGCGAACGCCGCGAGATGACTGCCGAGCGAGGTGGCGGGACCGGAGCGGACCGCTCCGGCGTCACCCGTGGCGACGGCGGTGACGAACGCGTCGACGAGCGCGGCGTCCCCGCCACCGTGCCCGTCCGCCGCGTTCGAACCGGAGGCGCCGAGTTCATGGACGGTGGACTCGCCGGTCCGGAAGTCCTGCACCGTGACCCGCTCGCCGTCGCCGATCAGCCAGCCGTGCGAGCCGAAGATCCGGGTCTGGCGGTGCGTCTGCTCGGTGAACGCCACCATCTGGAAGGTGGCGGTCACCCCGTCCGTCAGCTGCATGGCGAGGACCTGGTGGTCGACCACGTCGTTGTCGCCGCGGTACGCGCAGACGCCGTACGGGCCCTCGCGCAGCGCCTGCACGAGACCGGCCTCGTCGGTCGCCTCGGTGACATGGGTGACCGGCCAGACCGCGCCCTTCTCGCGCAGCGTCGGCATGTAGAGCTTCAGCGCGCTGTACGGGCAGTCGGACTCGACCGCACAGTCGAGGCAGCGCCCGGCGGACCCGGCCGGGGCGTTCTCGGGCCGGAAGTGCTTCAGCCCGCCGAAGCTGGACACCTGCTCGATCCGGCCGCCCATCACGTATGTGATCCAGTCCAGGTCGTGGCAGGACTTGGCGAGCAGCATCGGCGAGGAGTCCTTCTCGCTGCGCCAGGGCCCGCGCACATAGCTGTGGGCGTAGTGCCACCAGCCGACCGGCTCCAGATGGTCGAGGGAGACCAGCTGACCGAGCACGCCGGAGTCCACGACCTCCTTCACCAGGTCGGTGTACGGGGTGTACCGCATGACGTGGCACACCGCGAACAGGACCCCGGCCCGCTCCACGCCCTCGACGATCCGCCGGGTCTCCTCCTCGGTCGGGGCGAGGGGCTTCTCGGCGAGGATCGCGTAGCCGGCCTCGGCCAGCGCCAGCACCGGCTCCACATGGAAGCGGTCCTGGGTGGCGACGACGACGGCGTCGGCGATGCGGTTCTCGACCAGCGGCCGCCAGTCGTCGAATTCGACGGGTGCGCCGGCGGCGGCCCGCGCCGCGGGGCGCGGATCGGCTACGGCGACGAGCTCGGCGCGCTCGGGGTGCGCCTTGATCCACTCGGCGTACGTCAGACCGCGGTTGCCGGCGCCGACGAGCGCGACCCGTACGGGCCGGCCGGTGATCGGGGTATGCGTGGACACGGGGAATCCCTGGTGCTCGATGGGGTGATCAGATGCGCAGCGTGGCCGCGGTGTGGGCGACGCGGCCGCCCTCGTCCGGCAGCGCGGTGCGCTCGGTGCCGTCCTCGACGCAGCCGGTGTGCAGCAGGTGGCTGTCGCCGGTGAACGCCGCGGGCCGCAGTTCGAGCCGGCCGCCGGTGAAGGTGGAGCCGGTGGTCCGGTAGCGGTTGGGGCCCTCGGTGACCAGTACATGGGCGGTGCCCTTGGGCGCGGTCGAGTCGAGGCCGGTGAGCTGCCAGTCGACGGTCCGTCCGGAGCCGGTGCGGGCGAGCAGGGCGCCGTCCTTGTTGGTGCCGCTCAGCCGGGTTCCGTCGACGCGCAGCCGCTGGTCCTTCGCCGAGGTCAGCTTCAGCCCGGTGTCGCGGAGTTCGCCGCCGAGCACGGTGATGTCGGCGTGCGCGAGCGAGACCGGGGCGGTGTCCTTGGAGCCGGTCAGCGTGCACTGGTCCAGGGTGAGCGGGCCGGTGCCGTTGAGGACCGCGCCGTCGACGCCCTTCAGGACGCTGCGCTGGATGGTGAGCGGGGCGGTGACGTTGGCCTGGGTGATCTCGGCGCCCGCCGCGAACGCGAACGAGGAGTCGGCGATCACATTGGGGCGGGCGGAGAGGTCCGAGGCCCGGGAGACGATCAGCGGACCGGTGGCCGTACAGCCGCGCATCTGCACACCGTCGGCGTTGACCCAGAGCATTCCGGAGCCGGCGAGCGACTTCTTGCCGATGACCAGGACGTCCTCCAGGGTCAGATCGGTGATCTTGACCCTGGCCACGAACCAGGAGCAGGCGTGCCGGCGTACGGTGATCCGCTTGGCCCTGCCGCCCCAGGCGGCACCGGAGTTGGCGAAGGTCATCAGCCCGGAGTTGCCGGTGTAGACGAGGTCGTGCTCGAACTGACCGTGGGTCACGAACGGGCCCTCGTCGTCACCGTCGCCGTGGCAGTTGGTGACGTAGCAGTAGGCGGAGGCCGTGAAGTCGTTGAGGTGGCGGGCGTTGGAGGTGTGACAGTCCTCCACGTGCCCGTACAGGCAGTAGATCTGCTGGGTGAGGTAGCCCGCGCCGCCGTAGGTGACGGACTTCGGGTTGGTCAGCGAGCACTGCTCGGTGCGGTAGTACGTGCACCAGCGGCGCATCACGACCGGCCAGAAGGTGCCGATGGCCTCGATCCCGGAGACGTCGCAGCGCACCGCGTACTCGTACGCGACCGGGTGCGAGCCGGTCATCTCGTCCTCGCCCCAGCCCTCGAAGACCATGTTGCGGACGTGGGCTCGGTCGACGGGCTCGACGCGGGTCCAGGTCAGTGTGCGGCCCGCGGCCAGGTCCCAGCCGATCTGGTAGTTGACCCGGACGTGCCCGGCGTCGACGACATCGGTGACCTGGACGAGACGCTGGATCTCCTTCTCGTACTTCCCCGCCAGGGCGTTGATCTCCACGGCCCACCACTGGCCGACGGCGAACTTCGACGAGTCGCCGACCTCGAAGAGGTCCGAGAGATCCGGCATCGCCGCGCTCAGGGTGTGTTCGACGGTGGTGTCGGTGACGGTGCCGCGGAAGGAGAGGACGGCGCCGAAGGGGTTGTCGTGGGTGTTCTTCTCGATGCCTTCGGTGCGTATGTGGTGGCCGCCGAAGTCGAGTTCGATGTTGGAGCGGTTCCAGAGGTGGCGCTTGGTGAACAGGAGGTCGGTGTGGGCTTCGATGCGGTGGACGCTG